>JAYVHC010000392.1:0-4928 GCA_043771575.1 Planctomycetia bacterium | reverse complement strand
GTAATCAGCGAGTAAGGACCCGTGCTGCGCGCATGCACTTTGTCGTCGACCAAATGGTGCAACTTCAACATATAGATGTAGCCGACGGTGGTTTCCTGCTCCATCGGAGCTCCCGTGCGACCGTCGACCAAACGCACTTTACCGTGTTTCGGCAATCCAGCTTCTGCCAAGCAATCGTTGATGACCGATTCGGTAGCTCCATCGAACACCGGCGTGATCGATTGGAAGCCGAGTTTGGCACCGGCCCATCCCAAGTGAGTTTCCAAAATTTGGCCCACGTTCATACGGCTAGGAACACCCAGCGGATTGAGCAGGATCTGCAGGGGTGTACCGTCCGGCAGGATGGGCATATCTTCGATAGGTAAAACCTTCGAGATCACCCCTTTGTTACCGTGGCGACCGGCCATCTTGTCACCCACGCTGATAACGCGTTTGGTGGCAATGTAGACCTTGACCATCTGCAACACGCCGCTGCGAAGTTCATCACCGCGTTTCATGCTGTTGAGCTTCCGATCACGATCATCGATCGCTTCTTCGACTGCTGGCCAGAACTGCTTGTGAACTTTGCGAAGTTCCGAATGGTGCTTGTCATCCAACTTGTTCATCAACCGCGACAAATTGAATGTCTGAGCATGTTCAGCGATATACTTGGGATCTTGACCGCCCGACAACGGCGAACCGTCATCATCCTTCAGCTTCGTTCCAAGCGCCTTTTCAGCTTCTTCAACGAACGCCGCAAACGTCGCAGCAATCAGAGTGTTGCCCTCTGTCTCGATGTCCTTCAGTTGCTTTTCGAAGACCTTTCGCTCGTCATCCGACAAGCTCATTCGCCGACTGAATTTCTGAGTATCGATGACGATACCTTCAATGCCCGACGGGACCTCCAGCGAATCGTTTTTCACGTCTTCACCGGCGCGACCGAAAATCGCGTGCAGCAGTTTTTCTTCTGGCGTTAGCTCAGTCTTGCTCTTGGGCGAGACCTTACCCACCAAAATGTCTCCAGGACGGACGTAGGTCCCCACCTGCACAATACCGCTTTCATCGAGATTGCGCAGAGCTTTTTCGCTGACGTTGGGAATGTCTCGCGTGAACTCTTCGCGACCCAGCTTGGTTTCGCGAATTTCCACGTCGAAGTCTTCAATGTGGATCGACGTATACGTGTCAGCTCGCACCAACTCTTCACTGATGATGATCGCATCTTCGTAGTTGTAACCGTCGAACGACATGAAACCGACCAACACGTTACGACCCAGAGCCAATTCGCCCAAATAAGTAGCTGCACCGTCAGCGATGATCTGGCCCTTTTCGACCTTGTCACCCATATTGACGATCGGATGCTGATTCAAGCAAGTTCGTTCGTTTAGACCCTGGTACTTCTGCATCGGATAAGTATCGGGACCGATGTCAATGCGGAGCGCATCGCAGTAAGTCACCTTGCCTGAACGGCGAGCCCTCACCACCATCGCGCTATTCTTGGCAACTTCTCTTTCCAAGCCAGTGCCCACGATCGGCGGCTCGGTCACCAACAACGGCACCGCTTGACGCTGCATGTTGGAACCCATCAAGGCGCGGTTCGCATCGTCATGCTCAAGGAACGGAATCAAACCAGCGGACACACCCACCATTTGGCTAGGGGCGATGTCCATGTATTCGACTTCCTCGGGCTGGACGATTTCAAAGTCAGCTCGGTAGCGAGCAATCATGTTCGGACCCGAAACCAAAGCCCCGTCTTTTACTTCCGTATCGGCAGGGCAAATGTACACATTGCCTTCTTGATCGGCACGCAACCATTCAACCTGATCGGTCAACTTGCCTTTGGCGATCTTGCGATAGGGCGTGATCAAAAATCCGTACTCATCTACTCCAGCGTAAATAGCCAACGAGCTGATCAGTCCGATGTTCGTTCCTTCAGGCGTCTCAATAGGGCAGATACGACCGTAGTGCGAGATGTGCACGTCGCGGACTTCGAAGCCCGCTCGTTTACGATTCAATCCACCTGGGCCCAGCGCAGACAAGCGACGTTCGTGAGTCAATTGGCTGAGCGGATTCGTCTGGTCGACCACCTGAGACAGCTCACCACGACCAAAGAAGTACTCGATCGCCGCGCTGATGCTCTTGGGGTTAACCAAACTGCGAGGCGACATTTCATCAGCCTCTTTCAAGCTCATACGCTCTTGTACGGTTCGACGAAGCTTCAGAAAGCCCTTCCTCAGTTCTTCACAAGCCAATTCGTCAATCGTTCGCAAGCGGCGATTACCTAGATGATCGATGTCGTCAAACTGAGCGCCAGAATCTGGATCGTAGAGATTGATCATGTACTTAATCGAAGCGATCAAGTCGTCAGCCTTCAGCGTCATTTCGGATTCAGGCACGTCGGTTCCAAGCTTGCGATTCAAGCGGAAGCGACCGACGCGGCCCAATCGATAGCGATTCGCATCGAAGAACTTTTCGTGGAATAGCAAGCGAGCTTTTTCCAGTTGCGGTGGGTTACCCGGACGCAATCGCTGATAGATCCGCAGCAACGCTTCTTCATGGCTGTTGGTATTATCTTCCGCCAGCGCGTTGACGATCAACGGGGACTTAGGTGACTCCATCACTTCAATGGTCCCAATTCCCGACGTGCAAATCGTCTCGGCCAGCTCCTTGGTGATCTTGTGCCCAGCCTCGAGAATGATTTCGCCTGAGCGATCGGAATCGCTCGGGTAAACAACATCGTCGACCGCAACTTTGTTTTCCAATTTAGCGGCACTGCGACCGTCCACAACTTTTTCAACACTGGTTGTATAGAAAGCACGCAGCAAGTCGCTATCGGAACTCAGCCCAGCACTCATCGCCCGCAGCAAAGTCATTACCGAGAACTTGCCGCTTTGATCGATACGAACGCTCAACGAATCTTTCTTCGTGACGTTGACTTCAATCCAGCTACCACGTTCAGGAATCACCCGGCAGCTTGGCAATTTGCGGTCGCTGGTTCCGTCTTGATCTTCAACAAAGTCAACGCCGGGACTGCGGTGCAACTGGCTGACCACCACCCGCTCTGCACCATTGATGATGAACTCACCACCGCCAAGCATGATAGGAATATCGCCCAGGTAAACTTCCTCCTCGATCGGTTGCTCGCGGTTCAGCCGCAACCAAACCTTCATCGGCTTGCCGTACGTCAACCGCAATTGACGGCATTCGTCAGGCGTGTAGCGAGGCTTGCCGAGTTCATAGCGCAAATATTCAAGCGAGACCGTCTTGTCGTAGCTCTCAACAGGAAAAATTTCCTTGAAGACGCTTTCCAAGCCTTGGTTCTTGCGCTTCTCCGGCGCGAGATCTTCTTGCAAGAAAGCTTCATAGCTTCTGGTTTGCAGTTCAGTTAGATTGGGGATTTCTAAGGCATCCAAACCGGAACCGAATACACGAATCGAAGTCGGTTTCAGTCGTCTTTGCGAGGAAGTGGCCATTGACGAAGTGTTCTCCTAAAGGAACCACGTTAAAGAATCAGAATCGCCCCTACAAATGCAGCACCTAAGGTGCTCAACGTATGTAGGCACCATCAAAAGACTACGGCGCAGCGGTATCTGCGTCCTGACACGTATCGCGCCGGATAGGGAAAATAGCAGGGAAGGAGCGAACTGGCCGACATGCACGGGGATCAATATAACGCAGCTCGCCCAAGCTGGCAAACCCAGTCTAGGCAAGCTGATGCGAGTTTTTTTCAAAGTCGAACGTACCGTGACCGACCCTGAAGAGGCCAGTCTACGTCAGTTGCGCATTACTTCCTTTAGGCGCGGTTACAGCGGCGAGAAGGTTTTCAGACTGCTTGCTCCCTGCCAAAACCATACTTTTAGTACGATTTGCAATCCTGCGCACCCCGCTTGCGGGGTTTTCGCCGCATTCTAGCCAACCTTGGAACTCTACTTCAGTTCAACTGTGGCGCCAGCTTCTTCCAATTCCTTTTTGATCTTGGCAGCGTCATCCTTCGATGCGCCTTCCTTGATCTTGGCTGGGCAGCTCTCAACGAGCTTCTTGGAGTCCATCAGCGAAGCGCCCGTCAGGTTCTTAACCACCTTAACGACGTTCAGCTTGTTCTCGCCGAAGCCGGTTAGAACCACGTCAAACTCAGTCTGTTCAGCCACCACTGCAGGACCAGCGTCGCTCGGAGCGGCCATCATTACCGCTCCACCCGCGGCAGCCTTGATGCCATGTTCGTTCTCAAGGTAATCGCTCAGCTCCTTGGCTTGCTTCAGGGTCAAACCGACAATGGACTCGCCGAGTTGTTTGATATCGTCTGCGTATGCTGTTTCGGACATGGTTATGGAAACCCTTCTCTAAAGTTACTAAACGTTTGTATGGATCAACTTCTAAACTGGGCTGAATTCGAAAAAGGGTCTGACCCGCTCTCAATCGCCCGCGACCAATCAAAATCAGTATTCGAACAAGCGGCCTACTCCCGCAGCTATAGGGTGCAAAAATTCGCACTGCCACAGTCGTTCCGCAGAACAATTGCGACTATGCCTCACCCTCCTTATTCTCAATCAGCGTCTTAACTTGACCAGCCAAGTTGGATCCGCCACTCAAAATCTGGCTAACCAAACTCGCTCCTGGGCTCAGGATCTGACCCACCAACATGGAAATCTGCTCCGTTCGGCTTGGCCATTTGCTGATCGCCAGAACCTGGTCGGGTGTCAATGCGTCGCCGTCCATGACGCCGCCCTTGAGTTCAAACTTAGCGAATTCTTTGGACTTGACGATGTCGGCCACTTCTTTAGCCAAGCTAACAAAGTCCTCGCAACCCCAAATCATTGCCAGCGAACCGGCTTGATTGTTGAACATCGGGCGAAGCGAAGTGCCATCAGTGGCTCGGGCCGCCATGCTGGTCTTAATTACCAGCATGTTGATTCCCTTGGAACGCAATTTCTTGCGAATGCCGTACGTCGCAG
>JAYVHC010000391.1:0-2145 GCA_043771575.1 Planctomycetia bacterium | reverse complement strand
ATTTCTAGCTGACATACGCAGTATTGAAAATAAAATGCTTGTCGATCTTCGAGTTGATGTCGAAGACTTTTCAAACACGTACGAACTGGGTTTGATGGACGCCAATGAAGTCCAATCTCACTTCGATGCTGCCATCGTCAACGCCATGCAGATTTCTGGCTTCGATCTTCAATCCAATATTAGTTCTCAATTGGTCTCGATCATTGTTGGTGAGGTGCTCACCCAAGTAGCAGTTCGCCTCGGAATATCGGCTGGAATCCTCGGAACAGGTGCAGCCTCGGGGTGGGCGACTCTAGGGGTCGGCATCGTTGTGGGACTGGTAATCGATCAGGTTGTTTCCGTCATCTGGCGCCGATGGAGCGACCCGTGCAATAACTTGGAGGCAGAACTTAATTACCAACTCAAACTGATGCAAAGAGTCATTTGCTATGGCGACGAAAAGACCAAGGGACTTGAGCAGCATTTCATTGAAATCGCGAAATCAAGAGCCGAATTAAGGCGCATTGCAGTTCTGAAACTGCTCGGTGTCGAGTTCAATCCACTTCATGACACGGTAAATACAGGGAAAGCAATCGAATGAGATCGAAGACTTGGTTACTTGTTCTTTTGTTCCTCGCGACGAGTACTTTCACCTGTTCAAGTTGTTTTGCACAGGGCAAGGCAGCCATGGCGCGCGAGCTTGTCGAGTTCGTGACGCGTCGATTCGGCAAGGAAGTTGCGGAAGAGGGAACCGAAGTTTTCACTCGGAAAGTTGAATTGCTGCTTGTCAAGTATGGGGATGAAGTAGCAGAAGCGGTTCGCAAGGTTGGGCCCCGTTCCATCCAGTTGTTAGACGATGCAGCTGCCGAGGGCGTACAACAATCTGCCAGACTGCTAGCCAAGCATGGTGACGATGCCATCTGGGTCGTAGGCAATCAAGGTCGACGTGCGATTGCATCGAGACTCGGAGATGATGCGGCCGAGGCGATGATCAAGCACGGTGAAATTGCAGAACCTGTATTAGAATTGGCTGGCCAATCGGCGGCTGCCGCATTGCGCAACGTATCTACCAAAAGTGGACGCCAAATTGCGATGATGATGGAACAGGGTGAACTGGCAAAGATAGGTCGATCCTCCGAGCTGATGAGCGTAGTTGCCAAGTTTGGCGATAGCGCGATGACATTTGTTTGGAACAACAAGGGAGCTCTCTTGGTAGGAACAGCGTTGGCAGCGTTTCTTGCAGACCCTGAGCCGTTTATCAATGGCACAAAGGACCTTGCCAATGTAGCGGCTAATGTCGCCATTGTGCCCATCGCTAAAGAAATCGGCGCCCGGACCAATTGGACTGCCGCCATCTTTGTGTTGGCAGTCTCCTGCGTGGCGTACTTAACCTTCAAGCAGTGGATTCGTGGTCCCAAACGACGATAATTTGGAGTGCGGAAATTCATCTAACGCGACGCGCAAGCTAGCGGTATCTAACAAATGCCACTAGCTCGCGCGTCGTGTTAGTTAAGTTTCATCCGCCCCTCGCCTAATTGCAAGCGTAAACCAACCATGAAACACCCACTGAAGTCCCTCATTCTACCAATGCTGGCCGAGGCCGCAGCAATCCCGGAAGTCCGCAAAAAAACGACGTCGAAGTAGTGCGTTACCCACGCAATACTCCCGCGAAGAAATAGACCAGGGAACAGTCCGAACAGTCCCGAACTAATTTCCATGTTTGAGATCGGTTTTGAAATTGCTTTGCTTGTGATCGTTGTCGGCATGCTTGTACCTGAAACAAAGCAACTTGGACGTTCAAAGAGTGTGGTGGAATTCATTTACTTGCGAGGCGAGTAATCCGTTGGAATTAAAAAGCGAACTTCGTTTCCGTTTCCGCGACCAGTTGGCAAATTCGGGTGTGACTCGCGATACTTTTTCATGAACTCCGGAAACTCACTTTTGAAGCCTTTCCACGATTCATCGGAAGCCGTTTTGTCTTTATGGGCCAAAAGGTAAATGAATGCGCTGTTGTCGGTGGCTGTCCAAAATTTTACGGTTTGCATTCCATGCGTAGTAAAGATTTCCTTTTCGCCGGAGCCAAATCGATCGACGGTAAAGGGTACTCGCTCCGGACCGTCGTTGTACTGTCGCAACTCCCAAAGTCGCGAAGGAGTCCCAGACGAT
>JAYVHC010000390.1:0-7961 GCA_043771575.1 Planctomycetia bacterium | reverse complement strand
CCAGCCGCGTGTAGGTGCAGCCCACCGGGATTGCATTTTGACTGACCGCGAGCATGCAAGCGGTGTCATAATCCCAGCGCAGCTACTTCTTCTTCTTGGATTGCAGACTCGCGTACGTGCCAGCCGCAAATTTATTCTGGAACTTTTCGATCCGACCTGCGGTGTCAACGTACTTCAGCTTGCCGGTGTAAAATGGGTGGCAAGCGTTGCAAATGTCGACGCGAATTTCAGGTCGGGTGCTGCGAGTTTGGAAGGCATTCCCACAACCGCAAGTAACTTTGGTTTCGTGATATTTGGGATGAATACTGTCTTTCATCGGTCGCTCTGCTGCTCTAGTTCTAAATTTTCGGCTGGTGGCTGGCAGACAATCTGCTGTGCCCGGTGTACACCAACGCTATGGAAGGGTGCGCATCTTAACCCCGGACTTCAAGACCCTCAATGCCAAACCGCCTCGCAATCCGCCCAACGGGGGAATAATGCAGAGTGGCGCATTTGTCCTAATTGCCCCAAAAACAATCTCCTCGCCACACGCCACCCACGCGGCGAATAACCTAAGAATTGCGTCGTTCAAGGTGGCATTGGCCGAGACGTGTCGAAAAAACCTGGATGGGCGATGTTTCGCCAATACGATATCGACAAAATAAAGGGATGCTCTGCCTGTAGGTGGCAGGCTTTTGCCTAATTCTTTACGATTGCTGTTCGTCAAAGTGTTACCTACTCGTGTCAGTCTTACGAGTTGATAGGAATGTGCATGAATCGAAACGACAATCTCAAATTGCTGGACGAGTTCGTTGAAAGTCTAGCTCTGAAGCGGCATATGTTTGCCGTTGAAGCCGCGGTTCGAGCCTATGCAAAGAAGTTTGGCGAGGACGAGGAGCTGTGGGGCGCAGTGGGTTTGCTGCACGATTTTGATTATGAGCGTTGGCCGAATCCGCCGGATCATCCGATCGAAGGGAGCAAGATCCTTCGCCAACGCGGGTACCCCGAAGAATTGATTTACGCGATTCTATCGCACGCGGACTACCTGTCGGACCAATTCCCTCGCCGCTCACCGCTTGATAAGACGCTTTATGCTTGCGATGAACTGTGCGGTTTCTTGACAGCTTGTGCAATGGTGCGGCCGGAGCGATTGATTGGGATGTCAGCCAAGAGTGTTCGCAAGAAACTGAAACAAGCTAGTTTTGCAGCCGCAGTGAACCGCAGCGACATCAGCAACGGAGCTGCCGATCTCAGTGTGGATCTCGACGAACACATTGAGTTCTGCGCACACGCCATGGCCCAAATTGCCGGTGACCTTGGGCTAGCGGCTGCCTAAACGAAGGCGGGAAATAACGACGCTTCCGGCTGAGCGCCATAATAAAGATGCTCGTTCCCAGGCTCCGGCCACGGCGGCCCGAATAGAAGCTCAGCCGCTGTAAACATCTTTGCCATGCGAAGCAATAAACGGGAGCGCGCCGCTCCTGCGGAGCTTTATGGGTCCGCCGCTGGACGTTCACAAGCCGGGATGATCTGCGGCTGCCCCATTAAAAAGCTCGGCAGGAGCCTCGCTCTCCCGACAGGTGTTTTCGCGGGTCAAAGTGCGAACAAAGATGTTTACAGCGGTGGCATCGCTCTCCCGTCTATTCAGTCTTATTCAGCAACACGCGCGCTTATTCAGCAACACGCGCGCGCATCGGTACATCCCTCAACACCACATTTATCCTTTGCCAAACAGTCGGTTGCTTTGCCCACGAGAAAGAACTGTAGCGTTCCAAATGCGGCTACCACATTTCCCACTGTATACATCGACGCGACGCATTGTCCGAATTCAATTTCAATTGATAGATCCTCCGCTTTCAAAATCGACTCTGCTAGGTTTAGGATTTTTGTGAGCTTGTTCGCATACAGTTGATGCTCAAAGTCATCTGCGGTCCACAGCTGCAACTGGCAGGTAGTAGTGTGCCTTTGAGTTCCGCCACAGTCGATAAAAGTTTTATCGACACGAGCTACTTCGGTGACATGAAAATGGGGTGGTACGCTATCCCCCGTAGGCAACACGAATTGGAGTTTATCACTTGGGTGCGCGCTCAAAAGCTCGAGTAGTTCTGAAATGTTCATTTCTCATCCGACAATGCTAAAAGGTAACGCTGTGCAAACTCTCTTAGACACTATTACACTACCCCGTGTAATAGATTTGGTCAAGCGGCGATTGCAAGGGAGGGTGAGTTTCCACGGGAGACGGGTGTCATGCTACGGCGTAGGAATACTCTCTGCCAGTTGCGACTAGTGGGTCGCTTCTGCCGGAGGCGACTCGACCATCGTCCAGCGTGAAACGCGCTCGTGAGCAGCGGCATAGATATGTGCAAACGATGCGTCGCAAGCTAGGCCATGAATATGCCCGTTTTGCCCTTCTTGATGGAGCAATTCTCCCGACTTGGCATCATAGATGGTAATGAATCCATTGTTGTCGCCACCTGCGGTCATGATCCACTGTTGGTCGGGCGACCAGACAATCTGCTCGATCAAACCCTTTTTGTTTTTGTCTTCTAATTCAAGCTCGCGTGTGCAACTCGCGCGATCGAAAACTTCCAGCCGAGCAGGCCCTTCAAGGTGATCGATGTTGCCGATCTTGCCGGTACCACCAACAGCCAGCCGCTGACTATCGGGTGAAAATGCCAGACTGCGAATACCTCCGATGCTGTGCATGCGGGCTTTGGGATCCCACGTATACATGACTGGCGTTTCCAATTCGCCGACTTTTTCGCAGCGCTGAGCATCCCAGAGAGCGACGTGGCCCACCTTATCACCTGTGGCAATCCACTTGCCGTCGGCTGAAGCCGCCACAGCATACAGCATGGAAGGAAAATGATGCGGGGTCAGTCTTTGATGATCAGAGAACGCCGAGATGGCTTGCCCAGACAGGGCATCCCAAACTTTGCATTGCATGTCATCGGCGATACTGATCACTTGCGAACCGTCGGCTGAAGCGATCACTCGACGAATCCAGCCGTCGTGGGCACGGATACTGCGAATCAACTTGCGTTCCACGATATCCCACCACTGCAAATGGCGATCATAGCTGCTGGTGACCAACATCTCGCCGAGGCGCACCATGCCCGTCACATAACTTTGGTGCTCACCCTGAAAAGCGATCCTCACGGGTTTTTCTTTGGACAAATCAAGTTCGTATATTTTGAAATCCGAAGAGCCCACCCATAGTCGCGAATTGGCGTGGTCTTGCGCGATGCAAAACAGGATATCCTGTGATGGCCACTCGTCGGTGCGTTTGAGATTCTTGGCCATCATGCCAGCACCTCGCGACAAGGTTGGCTACCGAAATCGGCTAGCGGAATTGGTCGGCTGCCAACCATATACTCTTTGTCATGCGGAATCCCCAAAGCAGCAAAAATCGTCGCGAACAAAACGCCAGCATTCATCTCGCCGTCAACCACTGTTTGACCGTCGTCGTCCGTTTTCCCATAGACGGTACCACCGCGAATGCCGCAACCGCTGAGCGTACAACTCCATGCGCTGGCAAAGTGGTCGCGCCCCAGGCTGCCATTGATTTGCGGAGTCCGACCGAATTCACCCAGCGTGATGACGAGCGTCTTGCTCAACAGCCCGCGCTGTCGCAAGTCATCTAACAACGCGCTCATGCAATGATCCAAATCCGCGCACAGCTCACGATGCGTTTCGAAATTTTGACCGTGACTGTCCCACCAGGCTCGAGCGACTTTAACGAATGGTACGCCCGCCTCGACCAAACGCCGAGCCGCCAAGCACTGCTGTCCGAACTGAGTCGGTCCATAATGCTCGCGCATGTCCTGCGGTTCACGTTCGATGTCGAACAGGTAGTCGCTGGCCATCAATCCATGTACACGTTCGTACGCATTTTCGTGACTGCCCACCGACGGATTATTCAGATCGCGAATGAATCGCTTCGCCATAAAGTCGCGGAGCGCCTCGCGATCCTGATGATCAACCTCGGTGATCGCCTGTAGTCGATGTAAATCGTCGGGCATCATTTTGTCGGTTAGAAACATCGGATTGTAGCGCGCGCCGAGATAGCCTGCGGAATCTTGACGACGGCCTTCGGTTTGTGTGTACATATAAACAAAGTCGGGTACACGGCTATCAATCTGCCCAAGTTCGTGGGCGATTATCGAACCGAGGTGCGGAAAGCGGACTCCGGGTTCCGGAATTCGGCCCGTATCCATCAGCGTATAGCCTTGACCATGATCCGCAATCTTGGTGTTGAGCGAACGGATAATCGCGGTTTCAGCCAATCGACTGCTCATCTTCGGCAGCAGTTCAGAGATCTCGATGCCCGGCACGCTCGTTTTGATCTTGGCATACGGGCCGCCAGTGCGTCGCCCCGGCTTGGGATCCCAAGTCTCAAGCTGGCTTGCACCACCGGCTAGCCACAAAAGGATCACGCTCTTGCCCTGTTGAGCCAGCTCGCGGGCCAAAGTTGGCCGTGACAGCCCATTGATGACCGACATATTCGAGGCGACGACGGCCGTTCCTGCAGTTTTGAGCAGTGTGCGTCGATTTAGCGATTGGATTCTCATCGTCATTCCTAATGATTGAAACGAAATTCGGGTGAGTTTACTAAGGCCCACACAACTTGCTTCAGTGCGGACTCGCGACGATCGCCGCGACCGGCGAGATACTCAACCATCTTCTGCAGCTCTTCTGCCGTGGGTTCACGTGAAAGCACACAACGCGTGGCCGCCTGCACGGCTTGATGATCGTCCTTCATCGCTTTGAGGTATCCGATGATACGATCATTTGAACCATCGAGCAAATCCGCTTCGACCCAGTTATTATTGCTGAACCACAGCGCCTCGGTAACCGGAACTTGGAAATCGTCATCCGGAATAGCAAGCTGCCTTGCTAAGCCATCGGTTTGCCGTTCCAGTTGCTCGCGCTTGGCTGGCCAATCTTGCCCCTCCAAGCCTGTCAACTTGGTTGGATTGGCACCGGCGACGCACAGCGAAAGCGCGAGTTGTCGCGGCGTCATGGCTCTGGGCAGCGCCACCGCAAACCACTCAGGAGCCAACGAACTCGCTGCGGCGTGACGTATGCTTCGCGCGTAACTATCGGTCAAAACGAGAGCTTGAATCTGTCGACGCAAATCGTAACCCGATTGATACAGATCCGTCGCCAGCGCGTCGAGCAATTCCGGATGACTGGGCGGATTGTGTGAATGCATCTGATCGAGCGGATGCACCAAACCGCGCCCGAAGAATCTTGCCCATAAGCGGTTGGCGATGTTGCGAGCAAAGTACTGATGCTCCCTATCCGACAGGGCCGTCTCCACCAACTGTGCTCGCGGGCGGAACGCCGGACGCGGTGGATCGTCCGCTTTCTCATCTTGCTCCGCTTTCTTGATTTGTTCTTGCAGCTTCTTGAGGGCTTCACCTTCGGCTTCCGTGGGTTGCAGGTCAAGTTTCTTTCCGGTGAGAAACATCAATTCGGCTTCGTGTTCCTTTCCACGAACGTCCGTATATTTCGGAACACCCTCAAATCGCTCACTGAGAAATCCTTTTCGCGTTTGAAAAGTGCGTATGAAGAAAGCTGCCATGCCGTAGTAATGAGCTTGGGTCCAATCCTCGACCAACGGATGGTCATGGCACTTGGCGCACGAAATGTTCACGCCAAACCACAAGACGCTTGAATCATTCGTCATCGCATCAAGATCGCTGGTGCGACGTTTCAGGAAAGCGACCGGTCGGGTGTCGCTGGCCGCATACTCTTCGGGTAACATCGTTTCGCGGAAGAGTTGATCCCAGGGCCGGTTTTCCCGCGTGACTTCCAACAGATACTCACGCCAGCGGTCGTTGTATTCATCGCGTTGCAACAGCAAAATATCCAGTTGATCTCGCTGCTGAAATACATAGTCGGGCGAGTCGAGTAGACGCTGAACAAGTTGCTGTTTACGATTGGCGTCAGCCGACTGAAGGTAAAGGTCGAGCTCCGCACTAGTCGGGATTCGCCCCGCCAAATCCAAGGTGACTCGCCGAACGAATTCTCCATCAGCGGCGAGCGCCGCCGGCACAACACCTTCGTTGGCTAAACGAGCCGCGATATGCTGGTCAATGCGAACAACTAAATCTGGTGGGCCATTCTCCGCCGCGGCAGCTGGACTGATCATCCACAACGTCATGGATAGCGCTAACGCGAAGATCGCAATTGGCATAGGGAGGCTCGGAAGGAGGGAGGAACTAAGTCGCATCAAACAAACTTGAGCGCCTTAATCGCGGGATCTCTATCTTAACCGAACTCGGGTGACCCAGTCCATTCAGAATCAAGCGATTCGTGCCGATCCCTGTTTATCTGGGTAACAAATCGGAGTTCGATCACTGACCCTGGTTATTTGGTGCTGACCAAGTTAGTCTTAAGCGATTTATGACTAACGAAATTGGCAAGACATGAACACGGGCGCGTTGGTAATTTTGATGATTGCGGCAATGTTGCCGAGCTTCGTGATCAGCCTGATCGCAGTTGGCTTGGTACGCCGCGCGGCGGTGCGACTGGGCTTGATGGACAAGCCGGGTGACAGGAAAGTGCATACGACTCCGATTCCGCTAGGTGGTGGCCTGGGTATTTGGGCAGGAGTTGTGGGAGCAATCGCGATCGGCACAGCAGGTGTCTTGGCAGCGAATTCTTGGCCAGGATTTTTTACGTGGTTGCCGCATGGATTGACGCAGCACCTCTCGGGAATGGCAGGCAAAATCGTTGAAATCTGGGGGTTGATTGGTTGTGCGACAGTGCTGATGGTTTTGGGTTTGATGGACGACCGTCGCGGCTTGGCTTGGCAAATTCGAATCGGTGTTGAATTCGCAGTGGCTGTGTTTTGCGTTTATTGGCAGGGTTTGCACTTGACCGCGTTCATCGAGCTCCCTTGGCTGACCGGTTGGCTCAGCGTGATTTGGATCGTCGCCCTGATCAACTCTTTCAATATGCTCGACAACATGGATGGTCTAAGCGGTGGAGTCGCGGCGATCGCCGCCACAATGTTGGCGATCACGTTGTTGACCAGTCGCGATCCGTCGAACAATCAACCGCAATTTTTTGTGGCAGCAATGTTATTGGTGTTGGTCGGTGCGCTGCTCGGATTCCTGCAACACAATTGGCCACCCGCAAAGATTTTCATGGGCGACGCGGGGAGTTACTTTGTTGGATTTTGGATAGCGATCGCGAGTTTGCTGGCGACTTACGCCGGCTATCACGGTTCGACGCCACATGCAGTGTTCGCGCCGCTGTGTGTGCTGGCGATTCCATTGTACGACATGTGCAGCGTGATCTGGATTCGCCTGCGTGAAGGCCGAAGTCCGTTTGAAGGCGACAAGCGTCATTTTTCACACCGCTTGGTCGACCTCGGTATGACGAAGAAGCAAGCGGTACTAACAATTTACTTGGCGACAGCGACTTGTTCAGTCGGCGCGATTTTACTGCCCAGAGTGGATTGGATTGGGGCGGGGCTCGTGGTATTAATTACTGTTCTAGTATTAGCTTTAGTCCATGTTCTCGAGTCGGTTGGGCGCAAGGATTAGGCATGACGAAGTCAACACTGCACAAATCTGTTAGCACGGCAAAAGTGGACAGCGTTACATCGATCTGGTTGGTGATCGCGGCCGGATTTGGTGCGCTGTTGGTGGTGAGTTTTCTGGCTCCGGTGGATTCGGTAAGTATATCGATCGGGATGGCCTTGCCGCAGAACTTGGGTTGGTTGCTGCTGGCTGCTCTGGCGGCATTGGCGAGCCGCCATTCGCGTGTGCAAGCTCGCGTTAGTCGCTTCGAGCTTGTGGTCGTTTGCGGCGGGTTGTGTTGGTTGATTGCCGTTACGCTGTTGACTTCGGGCCATGGCAATGGTCGCGCGGTTTGGAATGGGTTTTGGCAAGTGATGTCGTTGGCCAGTTGTTTTTACATTGGTCGTGCGTTGTTACATTTCAGGCAGGTACGCGCTACAGTAATTC
>JAYVHC010000389.1:0-5196 GCA_043771575.1 Planctomycetia bacterium | reverse complement strand
CGCCCCATCCGCTGAAGGTGACTCGGGGAACGCTGTACAAATACATCAAAAACGTCAAAAGCGCTTCCGAAGGTTGTGTAACCGACGAATAATAACCGTAGGTTGCAACGCACCTTCGTCGCGTTTATTCCGTGTAATTGTCAGAGTGCAACGAAAATCACTACGGCGGAGCGTCGTGACAAACAATAGCGTCCTTGACAGACGGTAATTGCAAGTCACAGTGGTAGTGGATGTCAAACTTGCGCACGATAGGCAATTGACGTCGACTAGACAAAAAATCCTAGGAAAAAGCATGTCGACTGGAACTGAAATACCTAACTTGGCCGCCAATTTTGCCTTCGGCGTGCTGGAGACCAAGGGCTGGACTCCAGCCATTGTAGCTCTCGACGCCATGGAGAAAGCGGCGTCGATTCGCGTTTGGCAAGTCGAGCTGAACGATATGCTCGGGACCTGTGTGAAAATCGTCGGTTCAGTCGATTCGGTGATCGCCGCGATCGCCGTCGGCCGCGAAATCGCGGAACAAATGCAAGGTTCGCCAGCTTTCTCGACCGTGATTCCACGCATGAGCGCGGGCGGTTTTCAGGGGATCGACAGCAAAGTCGAATACAATCCGCTGATCCAACAAAACGTCGTCAAACAATTGTCAGATAACCCATTTGAAATCAACGATAAGGCATACAACGTGAGTTCAGAACCTGTTCAAGCCCTCGGATTCATCGAGACCCAAGGCTTTACGGCCGTATTCGAAGCGATCGACACTGCCTGCAAAGCGGCCCAAGTCGACGTTGTCGGCAAAGAAAAACTAGGTGGCGGCTACGTTACCATCGTGATTCGGGGCGATGTAGCTGCAGTTCGCGCCGCCGTGGACGCTGCCAAACCGAAAGTCGAAGGGCTTGGTAAGTTGATCGCCGCTCACGTGATTGCTCGCCCAAGCCAATCCGTTCTCGCGCTGTTGCCGAAGTAACGATTTTTGCTTGCCAGTTCTACATCTGTAAACACCGCGCCAGGGAAGCTTCCGTGCTTCCCTACGGTTGGCTACGGCTTTGCGATAGACGCGGGGAACGCCGTCTATCACACTCACGCCTGTCCGCAATCCTTGTGGACAAACCAGTGAAAACCCGCGAGCTAAGCTCGCTTGTGGCTATTCAGCTCGTGGCCGGAAACTGAATCGGGTCTTCACCAACTTCGTACTTATTCTAAATTCGCGTTTGCGATCCCACCGAGTAACACCTTCTCCGCCAATTCATCGTAGCTCGGCTGAGTCGCGTCCAGGAAATTGTCCCACGCCGTCGCCTCCCATAACTCGATGTGATCTCGAACTCCTAAAACGACCACCTCACCAGTCAGATTAGCCAATTTGGCCAGTTCCGCCGGGACTCTCAATCGCCCTTGTCCGTCGATTTCCGCAGGCTGAGCCTGAGCGTAAAACAGTCGACTGAAAGCTCTTGTATCTTTCGCCGCGGGGCTGCTCTGAGCAAAGTTCTGCCCGAGCACTTCAAGGACTCTTTCAGTGTAAATTGCCAATGAATGATCTGTTCCGGGAGTAATAAAAAGTCCACGGGCACCCTCGTTGCCCCCTAGCGCATCCCTTAGCTGTTTGGGTATCGCCAATCGCAGCTTTTCGTCCAAACTACGTCGATAACTACCAGTAAACAGCATCGTTCAAAACGCCCGTTCAAATCGGGACCTCTTCGACCCAATTGGCTCCATTTTCTCCCACTTCGCCCCAAAGATACCCAAAAAAGCCTTTCAGTCAACTGCGAAATTGCGACTTTGCTTCGCCGACAATCCGCGAATCGTGCGTAGGTCATGAACTGGAAAGCACTTCGGGAAAGCAGGAATTTTTTGCCTAATCCAGGCGACGCCAAAATTGGGTTCGCACAACGGGAGGGCGAGGTTCCTACCGAGCCTTTTACCGCCTCTTACCGAGCGGCTCAGCAGGAGCTTCGCCCTCCCAAACACAGAGTTTTATTCTGAACAAAGCATTACTGCTTCGTCCAGCTTAGATTTTTGGGGTGGCACGCCCCTGAGTCTTCGAAGGGCGTGACTGGAATATATTTCCTTCGAAGTCTAGCGTTCGGCCAACGATAAATCGTAAATGGGCATGTGCCTGTAATAGACTTCAAGACAGTACAGAGCCATGCAAGTGCAGTAGAGTCGGCCGGCAGTTCGGTTAAACCTTGCGCCTTCCGGTGGCCAGCTTCCAAGCTCGGGTTCTTGGCTGATTTGCAGCCTCGGCAACTGCTCCCGCATGGGATTGTTCCATTTATCCCAAATTTTGCCTCCCATGTGGTGCATGACTTGAGTCGCGTAGTACCAGTAATAGTAATCGGGTTCGTAGCCGTTGCGCGGAGCCGATTTGAGCAGGCGATTCGCACCGATTTCCAAGGCAGGTCGCGAACGATCCCAGCCTAAATACATGCGGCACAGCAAACCTTCGGCGGTCATGCTCGGAGTGCTCTTCATAGATTCGGTGTAAGCATAGGTGGCGCCGTCATCGCGGTCGACGCGATTCAACCAGTTAGCCGCGGGTTTCGGAGCAGACGACTCTACCTGCTCCGTGACTGTCAAATGCCAAACGATTCGCGGCCAGGGAATGAGCATTGGACGAATCACAAACAGCCAACGATCACAACTTCGAGACCCGTTGCTAACGCCCAATGGCACTCACTTTGGCGGTTTTGTTGGCGGTGCCGGCGCAAGCCGTTCGGTTCTTCGATGGAATCCCCCTTCAAATACCGGACGGCTCGCTCCGTTCCGCTACTAGTCGCACCCGCCAGGACAAAGCTGTGCAACATTTTGAAGCGGAACAAGGTCACTCTCGGCAAGAGTGACCCACGGTGGGTCGCATCTGCCGGATGCGAGGCGCGCTTGACCGAATTGCTCGCCGATCTTTGCGCCGCCTTGGCGTACTCAAATTGCCGACCAGAGTTAATTGCAAACAGTTTTCGCAGTACACTCAGTTTACAACGATTGTCCCAATCGTTGCCTGATTTAGTGTAGAACGATTGTCCCAATCGTTCTCCTTGCCGCATCTGCCAAAAAACTCGAACAATTGGGACAATTGTTCTACTCTAGGTCACTCATGTCGATGCGAAGCACACGTTCCGTGGTTGAAGACCTACGAGCCCACGATCGCTTGCTTGAAATTCGCGACGAAGTTGATCCGTACCTGGAACTCGCCGAAATCCATCGCAGAGTTTATCGCAGCGGTGGTCCGGCGCTGTTGTTCAGTAACGTGCGGGGCTGCAAATTCCCAGTCGCAACGAATCTTTTCGGGACGCTCGACCGCGCGATGTTCATCTTTCGCAGCACTTTCGCAGCAGTTCAGTTAGCCGTGCTGTTAAAAGTCGACCCCAGTCAAGCCATGCGTCATTTATGGCGTCTGCCAACTTTGGCAATGATTGCGTTAGCGATGCGACCCAAACGAGTTTCTCGCGCCGCAGTTCAAGCCAACGCATGCCAACTAAGCGATTTGCCGCATGTTACCTGCTGGCCCGACGATGGCGGTGCGTTTGTAACGCTGCCGCAAGTCCTCAGCCAAGCCCCTTCGATTGCTGGCAAGAAACAAGCGCTCCGCGATATCAATCTCGGCATGTATCGCGTGCAGCTTAACGGCAATGAATACGCTGCCGACGAATGCGGCTTGCACTATCAAATTCATCGCGGCATCGGAGTACATCATGCTGCCGCGATCGAATTGCATCGTTCCTTCCCAGTCAACGTAACAGTGGGTGGTTCGCCTGCAATGACGTTGAGCGCCGTGATGCCGTTGCCGGAGGGGATGAGCGAATTGATTTTTGCAGGCGCGCTGGCTGGCCATCGCATCCCAGTCCTTTCAAGTACCCATGCGGCACCAATCTACGCCGACGCCGATTTTTGTATTGTTGGCGAAGTCGAACCGAACGCAGTGAAGCCTGAAGGACCCTTTGGCGATCATCTGGGTTACTATGCCCGCGTCCACGATTTCCCAGTCATGAAGGTTCGACATATTTACCATCGACACGATGCGATCTGGCCGATGACGGTGGTTGGACGACCGCCGCAAGAAGACACTACGTTTGGAGAATTGATTCATGAGTTGACCGGTCCGGTCGTGCCGACCGTGTTGCCGGGTGTGAAGGGTGTGCATGCGGTCGACGCGTCGGGCGTTCATCCGCTGCTGCTTGCGATTGGCAGCGAACGCTACACACCTTATGCAAAACCGAATCGGCCTCAAGAGTTGCTGACACAGGCCAACGCGATCCTCGGTCAAGGTCAACTGTCGCTGGCCAAGTACCTATGGATCACTGACCAAGCCAGCGACCCTAACTTGGAAATCGAAGACGTCGCTCAGTTTCTGATGCATTGCTTGCGGCGAGTTGACTGGCGGCGCGATCTCCATTTTCATACACGGACCACCATGGATACGCTCGACTATTCCGGTGATAGTTTGAACCAAGGTTCCAAGCTGGTTATTGCCGCAGCCGGTTCGCCAATGCGTGAATTGCCGCGCATCATCGAGGGCGATCTCTGTTTGCCAAACGATTGGAAGAACCCACGCGTCGCGTTGCCCGGCGTGATCGTGGTCGAATCGAATCGATGTTTGGGCGGCGCGGATCAACGACGAATGTGGGCGGCTTGCGATCGACTGGGCAAGGACCATCCGTTGAATCGATTTGCATTGATCGTTGTGGTAGACGACTCAGAATTTGCAGCTCGCAACATCGACAATTTTGTCTGGACTACGTTCACTCGCAGCAATCCGGCGGTCGACGTCTATGGCATCGCGGCTTGGGTTGAGGACAAGCATTTTGGATGCGACGGTAGTTTAGTCATTGACGCTCGTCAAAAACCTCACCACGCTCCGCCATTGGTCGAAGATGCGACTATTTCTGCCAAAGTCGATGCGCGTGCGGCTCGCGGCGGCGAATTAGCGAAGTATCTTTAAGAATAGGGATAGGTTACGAATTTTTAGATGTTGGTGCAGATCGCTATTTGGGTAGCACGCTCTGAGGCTTTGCGAAGGGCGTGTAGATGCCAAAGGAACCACACACCCATCGAGGACTCTGGGTGTGCCACCCGAATCCGAGAATCCCAAATTAAAGTTGGACAGCGCACTAGTGCCGCAACTCTCAATTGTTAGGCTGCCACGGCGAGTTCTTTCCTAGGTTGCCTTGATCTTGCCCAGCTTTCCCTCCACGTGAATGGTCGCGG
>JAYVHC010000388.1:0-2617 GCA_043771575.1 Planctomycetia bacterium | reverse complement strand
ACTCCGGTTGAATTCCGCTTGGTTATCTTGTCGCGAGTGGAGATGGGAGGCTCCATCTCAGCAACCCACGATTGGTAACATGCCTCGGCCTTCTTCTTTGACTTGGCTTTGCCTCCGTGCGTTTTGTCCGAGAAAAAACGCGAGCGTCTTTCTGTTCCGCGAAGAATGCGCACCAACCATCCGTGACTGTTTGTTGATTCGCTATCGACCCGCGCGAAACCTTTCGGAGAGGCTTTCTTAGGCACCGAGGATTCCTCCAACTAGCTGACTGAATTAGTTTTTGCGCAGTCCATGAACATGCTGCGTTTAGAGTCTAAGCAACTTTACCAGTATATCAAGCAACTGTTGCGGTTTTCTCCAGCAACAAGAATCGGTCGAACGAATTTCGCTGATCGTAATTTCGCCACCAAAAGCAGGTGTGCTATTTGCACAGTCACTCCTTAGCTCTTAGAATCAGCACCTTAACCTGGGGGCTGTTTTAAGCGAGTGGCTCGCTTGTAAAAGTCCGAATGGTGCTGAAAACCCTAACAAGTCCTTACACCCAATAGGCAGTGCTGGGATTCCCGCCACACACCTATCCCCAATTGATCCAGTGAATTCAAGGAGCTGCGATGAGCGCCAGTGACCATGGTCATGTCGACTCGGTAATGATTGAACAGCGTTTGTTCCAGCCGAGCAAGGAGTTTTCAGCCAATGCACGAATTAATAGTCTGGCCGAATACGAGCAACTGTATGCACGTGCCAAAGCAGATTTACCAAGTTTTTGGGCCGAAGAAGCGCGCGAGCACTTACACTGGTTCGAACCGTTTCATACCGCCATGCAATGGCATGAGCCGAATGCCAAATGGTTCGTCGGCGGCAAGACCAACGCCAGCTACAATTGTCTCGACGCTCAAATTGCCGCCGGTAATGGGGACCGAATTGCCATTATTTGGGAAGGCGAACCTGGCGATACGCGGACGATTACCTACAAACAGTTGCACCAGCAAGTTTGCCAGTTCGCCAACGTGCTCAAGTCGCAGGATATTTCCGCTGGCGACGTAGTCAGCATCTACATGCCCATGACCCCCGAATTGGCCGTCGCCATGCTCGCCTGTGCACGCATCGGGGCAGTCCACTCGGTCATCTTCGCTGGCTTTTCGGCGGAAGCCGTAGCGGACCGTAACAACGATGCCCAAGCCAAATTGCAACTGACCAGCGACGGTTCGTATCGCCGCGGAAAAGTCTTGCCTCTGAAGTCCACCGTGGATGAGGCCCTCGCCAAGAGTTCGACCGTGGAAAAATGTATCGTGCTCCGCCGCTGTGGCAACGAAGTCAACATGCAACCTGGGCGCGACATTTGGTGGCACGAAGCGGTCGCACAGACCAGTACGGATTGCCAGGCTGAGCAGCTCGATAGTGAAGCTCCACTGTTTATTCTCTATACAAGCGGTTCCACCGGGAAACCCAAAGGCATCCTGCACACGACCGCTGGATACAACCTGTACGTCAAGCGAACCTTTCAATGGGTCTTCGACCACCGCGACGATGACATTTTCTGGTGCACAGCCGATTGCGGTTGGATTACAGGACACAGCTATGTTGTCTATGGTCCACTGTCGGCCGGAGCCACAGTCCTTATGTACGAAGGTGCACCGAATCAACCCGCTGAAGATCGTTTTTGGGAACTGATTGCAAAATACAAAGTAACTATCCTCTATACCGCACCGACTGCGATCCGCACTTTCATTAAGTGGGGTGACGAACACATCGATAAACATGACCTAAGCAGCCTCAGATTGTTGGGCAGCGTCGGTGAAGGAATCAACCCAGAAGCCTGGATGTGGTACTACGAGAAAATCGGTGGCAGTCGTTGTCCCATCGTTGATACTTGGTGGCAAACCGAAACTGGCGGCATTATGATGTCCCCCTTGCCCGGCGCTATCGCAACCAAGCCCGGCAGTTGCACCAAGCCGCTACCTGGCGTGAGCCCGCGTATCGTGGACGACCATGGCAACGACGTTCCGCAAGGGCGTGGCGGAATGCTGTGCATCGATCATCCCTGGCCCGGGATGCTCCGCGGAATCTGGGGCGATGCAGCTCGCTTCCAAGAACAATACTGGACAAAAGTGCCCGGTATGTACCTAACCGGAGACAACTCGCGTTGTGACCCAGACGGCTACTATTGGATCATGGGTCGCATCGACGATGTCATCAATGTTTCCGGCCATCGGTTGAGTACCATCGAAGTCGAGAGCGCCCTCGTATCCCACCCTGCCGTCGCTGAAGCGGCCGTAGTTGGAAAGCCTGACCCGATCAAGGGACAAGCCATTTCGGCTTTCGTCACTTTGCGGAGCATGCAGCCCAACGAAGAAATTCGCAAAGCGTTGATGTTGCACGTTCGCAAAGAGATTGGCGCACTTGCGCAACCCGATGACATCCATTTCACTGCCACGCTCCCCAAGACTCGTAGCGGCAAAATCATGCGTCGTTTACTGCGAGACATCGCCGCTGGCAAAGAACAAACCGGCGATACCTCAACGTTAGAGGATTACTCTGTCCTGGCAAAACTGCGTGGTGACGAAGAAAGTTAAAGCCTTACCCTTTGCATATGGGCCAAAGTTGAGCGTGCCTCCGT
>JAYVHC010000387.1:0-3829 GCA_043771575.1 Planctomycetia bacterium | reverse complement strand
ACTCCGTAAAAACCAGCGGCTTGCGGTGCTACGATTCGGTTTCCACGGCGGCGGTAAACTCTCTAAAGCGCAGCAGGAGTGCTGCGGCGACTAAGTATGCGCTGGTCATTGCCAATAACACAGCTACGTGCCAAGCAGCACTTTCTTCGCCAAAATAGGCTACGAAGACGGGATTGCCGCGAGCCGAATCGACATCCATCTCCATCCATCGCACCAGTATGCACCGTAGTCGATATTGGATTGTGAATAAGTTCACAGCCGCCGGGATCAGCGCAGCGGCGGCCTCGAAAACAACAGCATACAAAATCCCGGCGACCATCGCACGCTTGGGGGCGATGACTCCGATCAACAGGAACACCGCTGAATAGGAAAGGCATGAGAGTGTTGCAAGCCCACATTCAACGACAACTAAATGAAGTTTGTGCTCATGCCCGATAATGAGAGCGCCGAGCGAAGCGGATATCAACCCAACAGGTACCGCCCAACTGATCGATACCAAGTACTTTCCGAGCAACACCGCTACGGGACCGTAGGGTCGTACCGCCAAGTACACCCAGCTTCGCCCTTCCAATTCAGCCGACAATACGGGCGTTGCCCACAGAAATACACTCATCATGCAAGCCACGCAGGGTGACAGCACATATACCAAAATCGCCGCAACCTCGATGGGTGGATCTGATCGTGCGGCCATCTGGATCATCATCAAAAGCGCGGGCGGAAAAGCCATCAGCGCGACCATCCATGCTAATCGCGGGATCGTCAGAGCGCGACGCCACTCAAAAAAGAACACGGCGGGGATGCGTTGCAATGTGTTCATGCTGTGCCTCTGTGGATCTTCATCAATGAATTGAACACATCTTGCAATGAATCTTCTGATGCGCGAACTTCAGAAACCAAATAGCGATTCTCAGCCACAGCTCGACTGAGGAACTTCCCAAGCTCAGTTGACGCCCCCGTCTTCAACAGCAATTCACCGTCGCTGGCAATATGCACCGAATCGACCAACGCTTCACAAATCAATTCAGCCGCCAGTTGCCGCGGTGCGTCCACACGCACGCGCAATTCCGAAGGCACATTGGTCAGTAGTGTATTGATGTCATCGGTCGAACCAGACGCGAGCAATCGCCCACCGCTCAGCAGCAAGAATGACCGCGTGAGAGATTCAATCTCGTGCAACACATGGCTAGAAACCAATAAACTCTGGCCGTCTGCGATCCATTGTTGCAGCAGTGTTGTCATCGTGTGCCTGGCGATAGGATCCAGTCCGCTGAACGGTTCGTCCAATATCAAGAACTCAGGCTCGTGTGCGATCGCTTGCGCCAATCGCGTTCGCTGACGCATGCCGCGTGAATAAGTCGAGATTTTGCGATGCATGTGCTCGGTCAGACTAACTCGCTCCAATGCTTGCAGAGCCAATCGCTTGGCCGCGCTTGTATCAAAGCCTTGCAATCGCGTCAAATAAGTCACCCATTCGATCGCCGAAACGTCCGCGTACATCCCTTCAGAGCCAGGCAGATAGCCAAGTCGCTGGAGCAACTTCTGACTGGAACGCGCCGGCTCTCCTAGAACATAAACCGTGCCGATCGTGGGCGATAACTGACCAGTAATCAAGTTCAGAAGCGTTGTCTTGCCGGCTCCGTTGGGACCCAACAATCCGTGAGCGCCTTTCGCCAACGAAAGCGTAATGTCGTTCACGCCGATAACGGTGCCGTACATTCTCGTCACATTTTGCAAATCAAGTAGCATTGATACCTCAGGTCACACCCGCATCGGAGCGGTGACGCGGCGAAATAGTATCGCGAGCGAGATGACTGATACCGCAATTAACAACAAAAACGAACGCAGTGCGATCGAAGGATCGCTGTCGAATCCAAACACATAGGATTGAACAGCACCCAGGACTTGGTAAGGAGAAGTAAGTATCTGCCAAGTAGGTTCGAATGTTTCACGGCGGCGAGCCGCTTCAAACGAAGGCCACGCAATCAGCGAGGAATAAGTCACATGACCGATGATCCACATCGCGAACCATCCAAAACCCGCATAGCGACTTTCCAGAGTTAACGAAGAAAACGCCAAGGCGACTAAAGTCGTCGGCACAATCAAACAAACCGAAGCCACTAGGATGCGCAGCGGCAAGTCCCATGTCGAAAGAATCACCTCCAGCGACGGAGACAACATCACCGCCAAAACATAGAGAATCAGTGCTGGCAACGTCGCGATCGATAGCAAGTAGAACGCTACTACTCCGATCTTGCCCGCAATGTACTCCAGCCGCGAAATCGGTCTCGCAAAATAGATTAAGTACGCTCGGGTTCTCAAGTCTTGCGAAATCAAAGGCGGCGCAACTATCCCGACGACAACTACCATCAATAACGCTTGTGGGTAGCGCATCAGCGTTAGCAAAAGGTACGACCACACGTCATGTCGAATCGCCGCGAATTGCTCAGGCGTAGGCGAACTTGGCAGTGTTCCAATGGCTTCTCGAAGTTGCTTCGCTTGAGGCAGTCCCCGCGTAAACCCCGAGAACGCACGCCAAACCTCCGGATCGCGAATCGATTGCTCAAACAAGAAAAATGGAATTGCGAAGAACAGCAACGGTAACAGGGCCACGAACAGCAGCCGCTTGAGCCACGTTGACTTCGAAGCGCGACGGATGCCCGTTGAGGAAATAGTCAACCAGCGAGTCCATTCACTCACGCGCGGACCTTCCCAAGCTCGGTAGCCAGCGTCATGAATTGGCATTTGGCTGTCCTTTCGGAGTCTGCTGAACGGCTTCCAAGAAAATGGCTTCCATCGAATTTCGCGCGGGCGTCAAGGATCGCACAACAACATCCTGTTCGACCGCTGTTCGCCAAATCTCCCGTAGCCTTTCCTGCGAATCACCTTCGACGACGATCGTCGACATCGGCCCAAGTTTGGCATCAAGGCTTCGAGCTTTCAGCGCCATCAGGAGCTTATCCGGTGAACCCAAGGTGCGAATCTGAAACGCAGGAATCGAGGGCTTAGCTAGGTCAGCCATCGCTCTCGCGACGGAAACACGCCCCGACGCAAGGATCACAACGAAGTCACTGACCTGTTGCACGTCAGGCAGAATATGAGTGCAAATGACTATGCTCTTCTGATGCGAACGAGCCAGAACTCGAATTCGTTTCAGCATCAACTCGCGTTCATCAGGGTCCAATCCAGAGGTAGGCTCGTCGAGAATCAGTAGCGGTGGGTCGTGGACTAACGCTTGTGCAAATTTTAATTTCTGCCGCATTCCAGTCGAATAGGTTTCGACCGTGCGATAGCGTTCTTGTCCAGCTCCGCAGAAGTCAAGGATCTCATGGGCGCGTCGTAACGCTTCGATCGAAGGTACGCAATTCAACCTCGCCGCGAATTGCACACTCTCAACACCGGTTTGAGAAGGCAAGTAGCAATCGTCTTCTGGCATGTAGCCTACGAGCTGCCGAATCTGCTTGCTATCTCGCCACGCAGACATCCCCAGCACCGTGCCTTCACCGGACGTCGCTCGCAACAAGCCCAATAGAATCTTGATCAGCGTACTCTTACCTGCCCCGTTTGGCCCAAGCAGGCCCGTCACTCCCGCGGGGATATCTACACTGATATCGTGCAGCGCCTGAAACTTGCGAAACGATTTTGTGATTGAACGCAACTCGATAACGTTGCCGCCACTTTTCGAGTTGTTTCGCGAAAGATTCAATGGGATGTGTTCTGAATTTGGCGGGGGGTGGCACGCACCTGTGGGAGTGTGATTCACCACGCTGTTCGATGCCTCAGGGGACATGCCACCCTCATTTTTTAATCTGGACCAAGCACTAGTCTATTC
>JAYVHC010000386.1:0-2881 GCA_043771575.1 Planctomycetia bacterium | reverse complement strand
CTAGCGTTCGCCTGGCTGACAAACCGCAGCGCCAACTGAAGCTCGTCGTTCTCAGGTGCGCGGGAGTACACACGTCGGTACAACCACTGAATGCGAGCTGCTGGATCGGCTGCGTGTCCCTCGGATAAACTCGCAAGCTTGGCTGCTCGGTCCTGAACGAATTCAGAGTTGAGTGCGAATAGAGTTTGCTGAGGGACGGTCGTATCGGGGCGTTTGGCGGTACACGCGTTCGGATTGGCAGCGTCAAAGGTGCTCGCTAGACTAGACACTATATCCCGATTGACGAAACCATACACGCTTCGCCGCGGAACAACCGGAGTAGCTTGCAAGTCGATTGGACGGCCGCCCATCATCGTATCCAATTCTTCGGAGACCGCCAGCATCGAATCCCGCATCGCTTCCAGCTCGAGTCGTCGCCTGGGCATGCGCCACAACAACTCGTTCTCGGAGTCGAGGGTGCGTGATGCTTCGTTCTCTTCGGCCGCTTGGCCATAGGCCGCAGAAAGCATGATTCTTCGGTGCAACTTCTTGATCGACCAGGCATCTTTGAGAAAGACCGTAGCCAAGTAATCCAGCAGCTGTGGATGGGTTGGCGGGCGACCGCGCGTGCCAAAGTCATCGGGTGTCCTGACGAGACCCTGACCGAAATGCTGCTGCCAAACCCAATTAACAATGACTCGGCGAGTTAGTGGATTGTCCTCGGCAACGATCGCCTGAGCCAAATCAAGCCGACGCTGGCCAGCTTGGAACGGTTTTGATCGCGGGTTCTTGAGCGCCGTCAAGAATCGCGCCTCGACCGGCTCGCCTCGCTCAAGCGGATTGCCGCGACGGAAGACATAGACCGGCTCTGCTTGCGGATCCTCGGTCAGTGTCATGGCTCTTGGCGGCGATCCGGGCGAATCTAAGTGCAGCCCGTGAATCGCCCCCTTGCGTCCACTCAGACTATCTTGAACCGTACGATTGAGCAACGACGATGCAATCTTTTCAGGTACCGCAGTAGGCGTGTCCGATGCATACAAATAGTGCCGCAATTGCCGGTTGATCGAGCTGTTGACATCGATATGCTTTAGATCCTCGTCTGGAACGATTGCCCCATCCTTGGCCTCAGATGCAGTTGCTTGTAAGGCGATCAGCCATGCTTGATACACCTTTGCGAACACTTCACCATACAATTCGGCGACGTCAAGCATGGATTGAGGCGGTTTGGCCGCGAGTGCTTCCAAAATGCGAGGATTCCACTTCGGCGGCTTCCCTCCGAGGCGCGCTTGAGCCGCTGGCGGCATGGCGTCACCGTACTCCTTCTCCAACGACCCACGCAGCTCGACTGCTTTCGCTGCAAAACTCTCAGCGTCCAACTGCGATAGCCGCCGCCATATTCCAAATACGGGATCATTGTCGGAGGTTTTGGCTATGAATTCTCGCCAGCGATTCAGTACTAGCGGCCGCATGTCATCCGTCCGAAACGACAAAAACGCTGATGATAGATCCTGTTCGGGCGTCCCCTTCACCAACTCCTTCAAGTACATTCCGACTTGCATCCGCAGGCGGCCTCGCATAACCTCGGTTTGCTCGCGCGACATGTCGTCGTATTCGACCTGAGCCGCATCCAAAGCGCGTTGATAATCCTCATACGGCTTGCCCGATGGCTCGCCGATCAGCGGCAAGCGGTCGGGCGAATGGCTGCTAGCCAGCGTGGCGTAAAGCGAATAGTAATCTTGGGTCGGAATCGCATCGTATTTGTGATCGTGGCATCGAGCACAGGCTACTGTTAGCCCCAGTAGGCCGCGCGACACGACATCAATCTGATCGTCGATAATGTCATGCTTGTTGCGATATTGCATTCCTACTGTCAGAAAACCGACTCCAGCCAACGCTGGATCATGTTCTCCAAGCCCCAATTGGTCAGCTGCAAGTTGTTCTGTAACAAAGCGGTCGTAGGGCACATCGGCGTTGAAGGCTTGGATCACGTAGTCGCGGTACGTGTAGGAAAATGGAAATTTGGTGAAGCCAATTGCCGCGCCGCCCAGCGTGTCGGCGTAGCGTGCGATGTCTAACCAATGTCGCCCCCATCGCTCACCATATTTCGGCGAGTCGAGCAGGCGATCGAGGACCCGTTCATAAGCCATATCCGAACTGTCGTTGACAAACGCTTCGACCTCCTCCCAGCCGGGTGGAACTCCAAGCAAGTCCAGCGTCGCGCGTCGGATCCATTGTTGCCGCGCGATGGGTCGAGCGTATTTCAAACCCTTTGCTTGCAATCGCTCGATGAGATAAACATCAATGCTTGCGTCAGCTGCCGGCTGGCTAACCGGTTCGTAAGCCCAATGGCCTTCGTAGCGCGCCCCGTTTGCAATCCAGTTGCGGATCTGTTGAATCTGATCAGTGCTCAAGTGTTTGCCGGATTTTGGCGGCGGCATGCGCTGATCATCATCGCTGGAGGTGATCCGCTTGTAGAGTTCACTTTCTTCGGGTTGGCCAGCGAAACTGAACAACTTCTCCGTAGAGGCTTCGACATCCAACCGCAAATCGCCTTCGCGCTTGCTGGCGTCTGGGCCGTGGCATTCAATGCAATGTTCCGCCAGGATCGGACGAATGTGTTCATTGAATCGCACATCCGCCGCCGATAGACTGCGAGCGAACAGAAGCACCGCGAGCAGCTTTAGCAATCGAAGCATGACAGTTTAATCTTGTTAATCTGGCAGGGAGTATGGCGGGAAGCGACCACGCGTCGGCTCATGTCAATGAACTGCTCGCCAAAAAAGTCGCCACTTCTATTTTGACATTTGCCAGCCACAATTCCAAGTTCCCGTCGCAACAGAAAGCCAATTTAGGTCGATCTTTCGCTAGATTTCGATCCAATTCGCAGTTTCAGCTGTCAGAC
>JAYVHC010000385.1:0-3264 GCA_043771575.1 Planctomycetia bacterium | reverse complement strand
CGAGCGACGGTCGATCGCAAGCAGTCCGTTTACTCCGACTTCGAACCAGACGTCATTCTCAGGAGAAATTACATGAATCCAAAGACAGTTGTATTCCTTTTCGTGCCCAGCGACGTGTGGCCTCCCTTATCGGTAAATGCTTCACCCGGGCCAGAGCCATCTGTGTTGCCCTCACCGAAACCCAAAGCGTCCTATGTCGTGGAGAAGTTGGGGCTCTTGGCGATCACACTTCTTATCGCATTCGGCGTCGGCGTCAACTTTAACGCGCAGCCCGATACTCCTTCGCCAGCGAATCCCCCAGCCTATCCGGCGGGGGCGAATCCGATGCCGCGTCACCAAATGCGATTGGGCTGTGGGCAGCCAGTTGATGTGAAAGCCTTCGCCCAAATGCTTAACGATCGAACCGGTTTGGGTCTGGCGATTGTAATGCTGCTGATGTTGCTGCGATGCCCCGCGACCCACTGACGGCAGGAATCGATTGCCAGTCTCACGGCAGAATGCGTAGACCACATCCGTCATGTAACCGGCATCGACGAGCGTCAAAGAAACCTTCATCGGTTCGCCACCAGCCACACCGACAGGCCAACCGGCGGTGACCATGCTGCGGAACTGGCGAAGCGCAACCATCGTGGCCTGCTCAACACCCAGATCATCGGTGGCGACTTCGATCCGGCCATAATCCACCACCTGACCAAACGGTCCAGGCGACCATGCCACCACAATCCAGTGGTCGAGCTATTTGCCGAGGTCAATCGCCGCCGTGAGATGCTGGGTGTTCGCAGGCACAACGCCACGCGGCACATGGGCCACTCGGCAAGCGATCTCATGTTCCTCGAGCTGTGCATCGGTCCACTTGGTGGGCGCGATCGGCAGGCACCACACGAATTGCCGCCGCTCACGTTCGGCATTCTCCTCGTCGGCGGCTCGCGAGGCTTTCCATTCGTCGGCCGCGATCTCACCGGAACTGAGGAATAGATTGTTCACGGCTGACCATCGAAAACCCAGCGTGTCGGTTTTTGGCGCAGGGCCTTCAATCACACCTGTGTCGGTAATCGCCTGACCGTGATGAACCAATTGGCAGGCTCGGTTGGCGGCGATTCGTTCTTGGTCCGACCAGCTTTCCGTGCACACAGGGCAGCTAAAACGGGCCGTGTCGCGCGCTTCGACCTGAGACGCGGATTCATGCCAACCGAGCAAATGCTCGCGTTCTGGGCCAACCCAGGCGTTGCAGTGGGGGTATGGCATAACAATGTGGCTTTGCGAGCCGTTGATATACTCCTGCCAAGTGCGACCGGCCTCCATCGAAACAGTGCACTCCATGTAAATGCGAGCCTGATTGCCAAACGCGAGTGTACGGGCGATCATCTGGGAAACTTTGTCGGCTTCACGACTCTGCCTGCCAGCGACGTCCATCCCGTCAATTTCGGTGATGACGACCACCCGCGAAGTGTAACCTGCCCGGCTCTTGTCACCACCGCCGCCGCTCATGAATTTCAGCGTCGCGCCGTTGCGGAACGGGATCGATTGGCCTAGGCCACCGCGACTGCCCGTTCCCTCCGTCGGTAGCTGATCGCGATACTTGGAACGCTCTATGATCGGAAGAATATCCTCGCGCCACTTGTCGGCCGCCATGTCCATGTCCGGTAGTCCGCACACAACCGTTTCGTTGTATTCAAACAAGTGATAGACCAACGGAATAACAAAGCAGGCGAGCGACTTGCCAGACTGCGTGGGACCGGTCGCCACGAACCTCGACCACTGCCCGGAATCAACTTGGTCGAACCACAGGCCAGCGTAGGGTTGCCGGTAGCCGCAAAAGCGACTGCCGGCGTACGGACCGGATGGCAGCACAATCTCCGACTCGGCGAACTGGCGCATGCTACGCAGCTTGCGAGGCTTGGCCTCAGCCAGGAACCAACGCATGTCTTCCAGCGTCGAGCGCTCAATCAGCTGCATCGGACGGTTCCTCAACCGGTTCTTCAATCGAGTCTTCCGCTAATGTCAGCGGGCCGGCGAAGAAGCGTTCAATCTCAGCCGTGGCGTCGTCGATGCCTTCGTAGAGCAAGTGTGCTGCTGCGTCGCCGAACTGCTTTTGGAGCGACTCGCCAACCTGACGAATAATGGCTGCAGTCTTCGACATCGACTGGCGAACGAGGTCACGCGGCAACAGTTGGCCTTCGCGCTCCAGCCGCAGGATCTTGGCCATAATCGCCCGTTCTTCACGGTAGCGTTCCAATGCCGGACTGGCTGGGCCCGACATCAGGTCATCGTCGTCGCGTGCCAATTTGTGTTTGTTATCGGCGAGAAAGTCGTGCAGTGCCTTAACGATCTTCCGCAGATTAATGGTCGCGCCACCAAATGGGATGCCATGCCTTAATGTCTGCTCGTTGAGGACCTTGGCCTGCCGACCTGACATGTCCCGCCAGAGTTTCTGCGGAATCGACTCGTAAAACTGCCAGCGGAGGCGTTCTTCCTTATTCCTTTTTCATGGCGTTTCAATACCTCGCGTTCTTCGCCCCTCAGATCGGCATTTTTGCCATCCATGACCTTACGATAGGCGCGGGTGAGCACATCTGCATTTTCAGGAATCGCACCGTCGCGTTTAGCCGGTTTTGCCAAAGTTACTTACTTTCCATAAATTCTATGGTGCGTGTAAAAGTTCCGGGGTCTCCATCCAGCCTATACTACCCAAAGTACCCAGAATGTACCTAGAGCTAGCCGGGTACCCTGGCCTTCAGCGACGTGCGACTATCATGTTCAGCATCGACAGCACTCGGGAAATGCTCAACGCACATCTACTATGAAATCCAACCCATGAAATTTCGGCTTGGCGCAATTCCAGAAGATGACTTTGAGCCTGACGACGAATGGCATGCCATATGGGAACCCAGCCCACTACTGATGCAGCTATTCGCTTTCCCGATCGGTATCGCGTTGCTAGTTGTGTTTGCATTTCTCTGGCAGCGCTGCGTTGTATTAGGTCCACTTCACGTACCGAAAGTATATGCGGTGCCCTTCGCACTAACGACCATTGCGTCGTTGCCGCTGTTGATACTCGTTCATGAGTTGCTGCATGCAGTGTCGCATCCTGGGTTTGGGTTACAGCCAAACACCGTGATTGGCGCTTGGCCGCGAAAGATGTTGTTCTATGCGCATTACTGTGGTGCGTTGACACGGAATGAATTCCTCCTTGTGTTTGCAATGCCGTTTGTGGTTATTTCAATATTGCCGTTAGTTATTGCATCCCTCGGTATCTTGCCACTG
>JAYVHC010000384.1:0-2879 GCA_043771575.1 Planctomycetia bacterium | reverse complement strand
CCTTGGCAAACTCATCGTAAGGCATGTTCTCGCGGATTGCTTCCTCGACCCAGCGATTGTATTTGTAGACTCCTTCATCGCCGACACTCTTGCCCGTCATTCGCAAGAGATCGCCCCACTTTAAAGCCCAAAATTTTGCATGCTCGGGCCGTTCAAGCAACTGATCGATCACCAATTTGCGTTTCTCAGCATTCGTATCCGTCAAGTAAGCCTTGGTCTCATCCAGAGTTGGCAGCAAACCAATCACATCCAAATAGATACGACGTAAAAATTCCGAATCATCCGCCGTCGGCGAAGGCAAATATTGCAGTTGTTGCAACTTTGCATTGACCAATTCATCCACAAAGTTGTTCGGTGTGGGTGCCTGCCATTGGAAACCAGGAACTTCTTCGACGAACATGATCGGCAGCGATTCGATATGCTCCAAATACCGCACCAAGATCGCCGCTTCACCGCGACCGCGAGAAGTCACCAGACCGCTCGCGTTTACTTCGGCGACGCTCGTATTTGACGTCTCATAGGCCACCAAGTGAGTCATGTCACGAGTGCTACCATCGGAGTAATGAGCGATCGCGATCAACTGCTGCGTAGGGGAGACCACGCGATTGAGCACACGTTTCGTCGACGGATATAACTCGAGCTTCACGCACCGTGCCGTCTCTGGCGGATCCAGCTTCGCGCCTTCAGCGATCCAGGCTCGCAGCACTTCATAGGCGGGATCATGCTTGTGCAGTTGCATACCGCCTCCGTGGCCGACTTTCATCAGCGGCTTTTGCAGCAGCAGGCTTTTCTCAGGTTCTAGCGGATTGATACGCCGCCCAAATTCTTCACGTAACAACGTCACTTGGTCCAGTTGCTTGTCGAACGCTCGCAGGGAAAGGCGAAAACCGCCTTTGCCGCTCGGCGATCCGTGACACGCACCTGAATTACAACCTTGTTTCGAAAGCGCGACCAACACATCGTTTTCAAACTGAGTCGCGTGCGGTTTGGCGATATTGGCAACTTGCACGTTCACCATTTGCTTGATCGCGCCAACTTCGACGACCAACTCCGCCGTTCCATCGGCGACCGGAATCGCTTTGTTCGATTCAACGCGTACCACTGTGGGATTCGATGATGTGATCTTACAATCGCGAGACCAATCGCGCAGGTTGCCAGCGGCATCCGCACCGGTCACCACCAGCCGCCTGGTATCATGCGCATCGTTCAACTGCATGGCTGCAGGAAACACCTCTAGCTTTGTAGGAGCCGCGATCACATTGGTTATGGCCAATTGACTGGTTGCAATAAGTGGCTGACCAGCATACTGCGTGGTGGCTAGCAACTGCATCGAAGCACTTGCCGCGGTGAAATCCGCACTTGCCGATAGCTCGATCGTCGCCGATTTTTGATCCGCCGCTACATCCACGGCCGCTCCACTCCAACCAGCGGGCAAATTCTGCCAAGACAATTTCACAGGTTGTGGTGCCGCCATAGGAGACCATTCGAAATCCGCTTGCACACGTTGCGACTGGCCAACGACCATCACTCCAATCGGCTTGAGCGTTACCTTCAATGGATCAATCCAAGCCACGGGAAGCGATTGCGATTGCAACCGTCCTCGGCCATTGAACTCAGCATAAGTCAGCAAGCTAACTTGTTCTGGCTGCCCCGCCTCTGCGGCTCGTGTCCAAGTAACGGTATACGTATCTTTGTCAGGTTTCGTTGCAGCCGTCCATTGTTGCGATTGCCGATACGGAAGCACAGTGACTGCTTCTTTGAAGGCTTCTTGAGTTCGCTTAAGTGTCAGCGGCGCGGTGTGCGTTGTCTGTCCCCGAGCGAACGCAAGCGGCGAGGCGGGTTCAAATGTAAAGTAAGCTGGGGACGCGACGACACCGGCTATTGCCATCTCACCATCCATCCACGCCGCTGGATACGGCATTGTTGGCCGTTTGACGCGATGCAATCCCGTACTATCCACTGCAACTTTCAGATCGGGTGTATCGACGGCTGTCGCCAAAAATCGCAAATTGCTGAAGGACTCTGCGTTCCAGTCCTTACCCGACGCAAGATAGATGCGTGCTTCTTTGGCCTTGGCATCAATTCTGGGATTCAAAATCTCCAGTCCTACCACGGGTACAGCAAATGCAATATCAATCGCGCCTTCATATCCCGAGCGCCCAACCTGCAAATCGATTGCAGCGGCACCCTGATCCAGTTCAATCGCAAAACGCTCTTTGACCTTAGCGTCGGCTTTGAGCGCTACAGAAAAAGGAGCGATGGGACCGACTTCAACCCAGTAACCAAACTTCGCGCCGCCACGACGGAGCAGATCATTAACGGCCAACCGATAGATACCATCTTCAGGAAACGCAAAGCTAAAGCTCCATTCGTCCGCATCGGTTACCGTAGACTCGGCAACCTTTGCCCCAGCCGCATTGAACAATTGCATTTGCAGCATCGTGGGCATCCCCAGACTGCGAGTTCGAGCCGTGAACTGCCCCCCCTGCCCTTTCACTCCGGTCAATTGAAAACTGTCAATCTCGTTTGTCGCCGTTAATCGACCGCTGATTCCTACCGGTATCGATAGTGGCCCCCTCCCCTGCCCTTCCGCATTCGGTTCAGTCGCCTGCGCCGAAGAACGAAGCAACATGGGCACCCACGCCGAAGATTTGCCATCCGGCAATCGAACCGCGATGTTCATCGTCTCATGCGCGTAAGCAGCTGGAATCTCGACTTCACGTGCTGGCAACATCGCCGCATCTTGGCCCACGAACGAACATTGAATGCGACTTCCCAACTGGGCCGCCATGGGCATCGGCGAACTCACTATCGGAAAGTCTCCGACGCGCAGACGATAACGTCCACCGGCTGCGAAGCGACTATCAAAGACCTCAACA
>JAYVHC010000383.1:0-5099 GCA_043771575.1 Planctomycetia bacterium | reverse complement strand
GCTAATGTCGTGGTTCCTAACCTTAAAATCAGTTAGTCCAACTTCTTGAGCCAACTGTGTTAACCACTCGCTGTACCTGGCGTTCAATTGTTGCGCACTGGTGGGCAACGATTTTGCTTTAATATCTCTCAGTTTTTTCTGCGATTTTTCTCCGAGTGTTATTTGGTCTCTCAGCTTATCCACACTCGCCTGGGCGGCATCAATCTGGGCTTGCTTGGCAGTGATCGAAGAAGTGATGGAACTGATCCCATACTGCAGTCCGAGCAATCCGATCGTCGCTCCCACTCCAATTGCTAAAATTCGTTCTCTTGGTGTCATCGCCATTTTCAATTACTTCGCAGTTTTGTACTCATTCAAATGATTCACGATGCCGACGCGAAACTTGCTAAGTCCCCACAACCTCTTGCGTCGCAGGTGTCGCTGGCGGAGTCGGCGCTGGCGGAGTCGGCGCTGGCGTTTCGTCGCTGGCGGGCTTAGCCTCAGATTTCGGAGCCTCGTCGTTGGGCGTTGACTCCGATGGCTCGTCGACATTTTTGTCTTCGTTCTTGACCGCGGCCTCTACTTCGACATCCGCTGGCTTAGACGAGTCATTCTTTGATTCTGGAGGGGTTGCATCGGGTTTCTTGGTGGCAGTCGCTTTCCCACCCTCTAGCAATTTCCAACCACGATTGAACGAAATCGACACCGTGGTTTCCCAAGGATACTGCTCCCAAGCATTGGATTTGGAAAGCCCAGCAGAATTAACGCGAAACCGTTCCTCGCTCCGCAGCATGTTCTCGAAATCGCTGATCACCTCAGATGAAACACCGTAGACTTTCGACGTAACCGTCCCTTCGCCATTCGCACCCACCAAGAAAGTTGGGTTGTACATCAACACTTTCTCAGAGGAGGGCATATTGAGTGAAATAAGTTCGAGTTCATCCAGCCAGTTCGGTGACCCGTCCAGTACCTTTTTCACTTCGTTGAACTCAGCGATCTGCTGGACCGCTACTTCACCTTTCACTTTATTGTCCGTCAATTCTTTTCTGAGGTCAGCCAGCTCCTGGTTCATGGAACCGACGGTCGAGTACCACCATGAACCGGCGGCGAGCAGTAACAGCCCTGCCGCAGCGCAGGCCAACAGGTAACGACTGTAGTTAACTTCCCTGGGCGCTCGTTTTTTGGGATTCTTAAAGTCGATCAATGTCCGTTTGTCTGGCTGCGGCGAACCCAACACACCCGCGATCGCTGCCAATCGGTTCGCCGCCTCATGAGTCAAACTCTCTGCACCTTCATATGAACTCGGAAGCATTACGAGCGGATCGAACACAGCCACGTTGCAACCTACTGCCGCCGCCACCGCTGTTTCGACTTTGCCTGCCAACTCCGCTGGAGCGATCAGCAGGGCGCTGCTGAGCGTGACGCCATTCAATTGACTCGACGCAGCAACCAAACTACGTTTGATTTCACCCACAATGGTGTTGGCAATCTGATGACCGTCGGTCGGCAAGCGAGTGCTCCGCAGTTGCACCACCGCGCCGGAATTCAAGAGCAACAAATCAGCTTGGTTGTCCGTAAGACAGACAACTACCGAAGCCCCTTCTTTCATCATCGCAGTGGTATCGGCCATCAACGCAAAGCGTGCAATCTCCAGCGGACGCAGTACCACGCGACTGAGTTGCAAACCGGCAGCAACCACAGCGCTTTCAATTTCTGCCAAGTGAGCTGGCGAGATCGCAGCCGCTAAGGCGACTTTGTTCTCTAGCCCCGCACTAGGCAATAGAATGAAGTCGAGCGGCCAAGTCTCGCCCATGTTCGCCATCTGCCGTTGAGCTTGAAAGCGAATAATGTCGGGCAATTCATCGACATCCACGTGCGGCACCGACAAAGTACGGATTTCAACAATCTCGCGAGAAGCGATGACCACCGCGTCGGACTTGCCTAAGCCCATTTCCTGAATCGCTTTGCGAAGTGCTTGGCCTGCAGTGACCGTCCCTTTCTCGGACTCACCCAGCGGCAGCATACGGACTTGCTCAAATGCGACCGTCGAACCGCGACGCGATCCAAGGCTGACCAATAGACCATCGCGCTGCCAATCAATTACTACTGTTCGTGCCACAATTACTCGCTTCAAGCGTCGATTTTAGGAAGTCCCACGGGCGATTCACCCGCAATCTTTAATTCGCAATCCGTCCATTCTAGTCACTGGCGTCAGATTTCACTGTATTCCCAGACCAGCATTCATGGCCGCGTCGTAGCGTTGCCCCAACGTCGTAACATCAAAGCCTCGGCCAAGGTGATCCAGCCGCCTGAAAAACAGGACTTCCGGAACCTTACCAGCCCCGCTAACAATCGCTTCGATCCGCGACGAGGCCGCACTGCCCTCGATATAACCGATCACTTGCGCCTTAAACACATCCCCGCCGCAGGTTATAAAAGGCATCAGTGACCGCATCTGGTCCACCGTCACATAACCCTCGCATGCCAACCAAGTTTCGAATTTCCGCGTTTCGCTCTCCGAACCGTCAATCCGAGCCTCCAAGATCTTCTCACCCACCTCCGGCAGAATGCCGGGTAATCCCAGCAATATCTCGCGCGGACATTCCATAATGTTGATCCGCCCTGGAATCGTCGGTGAATCCACGGTTGTGAGTTTGTCCATAATGATGGGGGTGTAAAACGCCATGTCGAGCGGCGAACCTGTAAATGGAGATGTGTAAGTCGTCTGCTGGCCGTTTTGATTGAGTACCACCGTTGCTTCCACCAAATCCAAGATTTGATTCAGTCTGACATTGCCTGGCTGAGTCATATCGAATGAAGCAAAGGCGCTGGTCGTCCAGGGTTGAGGTGGGCTCTGCTGAGCTTGACCACCCACTGCTCCTCCTATGCCTCCACGCCCGCCCTGTCCCCCCTGACCACCGCCGCCGCCACCGGGACCTCCACCGCCAGGACCTCCACCGCCACCGGGACCACCGCCGGGACCTCCACCGCCGGGAGCACCGCCGCCGCGACCTCCAGGACCACCGCCTCCGCCGGGACCACCGCCACCCTGTCCGCCTCCGCCACCCTGTCCGCCTCCGCCGCCTCCACCCTGTCCGCCGCCTCCGCGACCACCGCCTCCAGGCCCAAAACCGCCGCCCTGTCCACCACCACCGCGGCCGCCACCACCCCCAGGACCGAAGCCTCCACCGCCCTGCCCTCCTCCGCGTCCGCCACCTTGCCCGCCACCGCCTTGCCCGCCACCGCGTTGTTGAAAGGCCACCAGTCGAACACTCGAATTCCTCGAAAACCGAATTTCACTCAGCGGTGGCGGTGGAGGAGGCGGGGGCTGTTGGCCCGACCCTCCCGTTGCTCCGCCACCCATCAGCAGCGCCATAGGATTGCTGGCTGTCGGCGATGGCTGTCCGGAAAGTCGAAAGGCAATGACAAAACTGGCTTGAAGTTCGTTTAGCCCCGCAGTCAACAAGTCTTGATACAAAGTTTGCAAGTCATCTGAATTCACTTTTACACGCTCTAATCCATCGTTGGAAACGTTCTTCTCTTGACTGTGCAAAGTAAAGTAGCAAGCCCAGCCCAGCGGCGGAGGTGGTGCCACATCCGGATCCGCGATGGTTGCAATCTGCCCCGGTGCCATGCCAGGCTCGATGCCCAAATTCAGCTTGGATTGCTCTTCTGAATCCAACACTCCATTGCGATTCTCGTCGTATCCAAACAAATGCTTGGGCGTCACGCCACGCACCAAAAGCAATTGTTCGATCGACTGCAGTTGACCGTTGGTAGGTCGATAGGGCGGTTGAAAATCCATATAACAATTCGAGAATTCTGCCCCCATCGGCCGCGGGTCCTCGTCTGCATCGAGCCAGTCGAGAATCGCGTCGGCGATTTCTTCCGTCATGCCCGGTAAACCCATCAATTGGTTCTTGGCAAAGTCGCCACTCGCTGCAGCCCCCAATTGACTAGCCAGCTGCGTGCTACCACCGCTTGTACTTGGTTGGCTACCCAAAGCTTGGCCGCCATTAGCTTGCCCCCCTGGCTGACCAGCTTGAGGCTGCCCGCCCCCCTGCCCTGCACCGCTTTGGCCGCCGCCACTGCTTCCGACCCCTAGCGCCGACATACCCTGACCCATCGAAGCGGCTGCTGCCGAACTCGCCGAGACCAACTGATCCAATTGCGCCAGCGCGTTCAAATTGATCTTCGTAGATTCGTTTTGCAAACCATACCGCAAGCCTTTAAAATTGCCGGTCTCGTCCAAGCTTGGCGAAATGATAGTGAAATTCCCTCGTCGTTTCGCATCTTGATCGGGCATGACGTTCAACGCTTGAAACTGGCTGGGATTGTCCCACTGACCGCCCAACCCTATACGGGACAGCCGATCGTAACTGAGGTATAAACGAACGGCCTGCACTCCCGACTCGGAGCACATCCGAGCTTGTAGTTGAGTCCCTGAAAAAACCGTCGTTTCGTGGGAAGTCACCATTGAATTAGAGAAGTTGAGCGCAGCCAGGCCAGCCATGGCCACGACAATCAAAACCATCACCAACAAAAACGCGCTGCGTTTCGTTTTTCTAGCCCTGTGATTACTAGCCGTATGAGTCGTGCGCCGAACAGAACCTGGCAAGCATCTTTGACGTTTCAGTTTCATCATGGATTCAACTCTTGTATTCCATATGGTTAGTCACTTGCAGTTGCTACAGTCCCATCGAACTCATGCCGGAATCCGCGTCCGCAGACTCGGCGGCGGCGGCCTTAAGATTGGCGCCCGGAATCGCCACAATTAATTCATAGACTTGAATCCCATACGCGATTTGTTGGTCGTAGGTCAGCGCGCTCAAAGAGACACCCGCTTCCAATTCGGCCTTCGCTTCACCGCTGGCAGATTGGATACCCAGCGACACTTGAATCAGCCACGGCAACGATTGCGTCGATGAATCCCAAGTGTAGGTCCACTGCACCCCATCGAAGTAGGCGAACTCAAGTGAGACAACTTCGGGCGCGATCAATTCACCCGTGCGCATGAGCCGGGTTGAATCAGCCATTTCTTCAGCGTAAGCCAAAATGGCTCGATCCAGTTGACGCCGTACCAAACCACTGCGCATACCACTCGTTACAGCAGTGGCATC
>JAYVHC010000382.1:0-6735 GCA_043771575.1 Planctomycetia bacterium | reverse complement strand
CACGCGACGCAAGCTGTTTCCGACCGTCGTACCGAACCCGCGCTCGAACGGCTCAGCTATGAACTTGCCGTAGGTAGCCGACAAGGTGTGGTGATCAAGCTGAACGTTGCTTGGTAATTCCAATCCACGCCACTTAATATGCATTACCGATATCCCGATTGAAGAAAGTGTGAACGAACCTAACCAAGACCAAAACTACACGCGGCGACGCTTACGAGGGCGACATCCATTGTGCGGAATCGGGGTCACATCTTCGATCAATTTGACCGTCATGCCTGCGGTTTGCAGGGCGGTTATGGCACTTTCGCGTCCCGATCCCGGCCCCTTCACACGCACTTCAATTTCCTTAACGCCAAACTTGGCAGCCTTTTCAGCCGCCTGTTGTGCAGCCACTTGACCGGCGAACGGAGTGCTCTTGCGGCTTCCCTTGAATCCGCAAGTACCCGAACTAGCCCAACACAAAGTGTCACCTTTGGTGTCAGTAATCGTGACGGTTGTATTGTTGAATGTCGCGCGGATATGAGCCACCGCTACAGTGACATTGCGACGTGTCTTACGACGCTTGATCTTGGCCACGTAATAACCTCTTCACCATTCGAACGAGAACTTATTTTTACACACTGAGTTTGCTCGACCAACTGCCATCAAATCGCACAACTGCCATCAATTCGCAGTCGCCCGAGCAACACAAAACTATCGCAAATCCTTAACGCCCTTTTTGCCGGCAACCGTCTTACGCGGTCCCTTTCGCGTTCTCGCATTCGTTCGAGTTCGCTGTCCACGCACTGGCAAACTATTGCGATGGCGGCTGCCACGGTAACATTTGATTTCACGTAGACGGTTAATGTTCTGACTCAACTGACGACGCAACGGACCTTCGACCGTATAGTCGCGTTCCAGCAGAGTCGAAAGACGGCTCAACTCATCCTCATCCAACTCGCGGGCAGTTTTGTTTGGATCAATTTTGGTTTTTTCACACGCTTCGCGTGCTACATACTCACCAACCCCGTACAGATAGGTCAGCGATATTGCGACCTTCTTGTCATTGGGAATGTCCACACCGAGAAGACGCGGCATGAAGGTTTCCTTTGCGATCTCTAAGTACTTACGAATCAAAAACTTATGTCAAACAGCGTCCTCACAGGACACTGCTAATGCTGTACCGAATCGAGGAGTATACCGCAGTTCGTCTAGGTCTGACAAGCCGTAACGCATTCAATTGTCAACGCTTGGTTGCAAATTCTCGCGTCAATCCGGCACGTTACGAACGCAAATTGGGTATATCCACCGTGGCTTGCAACGCCACTATCTGTTGAATCTCCTCGAATACCTCGTCTTCCGACCTTTCCCCATCCACCGTGTACAACAAACCCTGTCGCTGGTAGTAATCCAAAAGCGTCGACGTCTGTGTTCGGAAAACTCGTAGGCGCTCCACAATCGTCTGACCGCTATCGTCCGAACGGTTCTCTACGGCAGCTCGCTTTAGCAGTCGCTCCACCAACGGGGTTTCCGCCACATTTAAACTCAATACCAGATCCACTCGTTGCTGCTTTCGAGCCAAATGCTCGTCCAGCAACTGAGCCTGCACCAACGTTCGTGGAAAACCGTCAAACAAACATCCAGCAGCACATTCGGGTTCAGACAAACGTTTCGCAACAATGCTCATCACCAGCTGATCGGGCGCCAGCTTTCCCGCGTCCAAGTGCTTCCCAATCCACCTAGCTTCCGCCGTATCCAGTCCAACCAGCTCACGCAGCAGTACTCCAGTGGACAACTGAGGCACCCCCAGCCATTCAACTAACCGCTCGCACTGAGTTCCTTTGCCAGCACCCGGTGGCCCTATGAAAATTAATCGCATGGGCAACCCCGACCCGTTGAAAAAAGCGCCCGCCATCCAACCGCCGGCTCGCCTAACCCTCGAGCAACCCTCGATAGTTCCGCATCAACAGGTGGTTATCAATTTTCTGAATCAGATCAAAGGCAACGCTCACTGCAATCAACAACCCGGTTCCACCATAGAACGATGCCACCGAAAATGAGACGTCCAGCTGCGTATGCACAACAATCGGTACGATGGCGACCATCGAAAGAAACGCTGCCCCCACGTAGGTAATGCGAACCATCACTTTTTCGAGGTAGTCTGCAGTTCGTTTCCCAGGCCGGTAACCTGGAATAAACGTACCATGGTCTTTTAAATTCTCAGACATTTCCTTGGGATTGAACGTAATCGAGGTCCAGAAATAGCAGAAGAAAAAGATCAGCAGCACATACAAGACAACGTAAGTTAACGATTGCCCGTTGGTGAACGCATTACCAATTGCAGTAAAGAAGGCGACCGCCGTCCTATTCTCAAACCAGGTCGCAATCACGCCAAACAACAGCCCCGGCAACATCAGTAAACTGCTTGCAAAAATGATCGGCATGACACCGGCTTGATTCAATCTAAGCGGCAAGTGCTGCTTGGTACCACCGTAAACCCGCCGACCGCGAACATGCTTGGCACTTTGAGTCTGAATGCGCCGCTGCCCCAAAGTAATGAACACGACTCCGAAAACCACGGCCACGAAAAGGGCAGCCAAAACAATCAATTTGTCAGGCCCAATCGCGCCCGACGAACCGCTCAACTCGGTAGTCATGTTCTGCCGCAAGCCATACAAAGCTTTAGGCATCTGAGCCAGAATACTAGCCATGATTAACAAGCTGATGCCGTTACCGATTCCGTATTCGTCAATCTGCTCCCCGAGCCACATCAAGAACACAGTTCCACAAGTCATGATCGCAACTGCGGTGATTTGCCAACCAAAGTGCAAGGTTGACGTTCCGGCTGCATAAAACTGCGGCGAGACCGCATTCGGGTCGGCCATAATCACATATTTAAGAAACACCCAGCTTTGGATGATGCATAGCAACACCGTTAGATAACGCGTGTACTCGTTAATCTTCTTCATCCCCGTCTGGCCCTCCTTGCGCAACTGCTCAATGGGCTTCCAAACGCTCCCCAGAAGCTGGAAAACAATTGAAGCAGAGATATAGGGCATAATACCCAACCCGAAGATCGTGACTTGACGCAAATCGGTTGCGGCAAACACGCTAAACTTCTCCAGAAAGGTATTCATCTCATTGCCAGCCTCAGCACCGACGGTGCTGCGGACCATGGGCAGACGAATCTGATAGCCGATGCGGTAGACCGCAAGCAGCGCGAGCGTCAGCACGATTTTCTGCCGCAATTCAGGTATCGTGAAGATAACTCTGAGTTTTTCAATCATAGGTCAAGTTCCCAACTTTCGTCGCCCGCAGCAGTTGGCAACTTGGCTTCATCGGAACCCAACCTTGCCGACCAGCGTCGATTTAGCTCTTTGCACCTTGCTTGGCCAAATATGCGACGCGCTCCTTCGGAGTGCGTTTCGCTTTCAATTCTGTCACCGTGCCGCCTACAGCAGTAATTTTCGCCTTGGCTGAATCGCTGAATCGATGAGCCGAAACAGACAGAGCCTTATCAATTTCGCCGTCGCCGAGAATTTTGATCACGTCAAAAACCTTTTTGACGATCCCTTTTTCTTGTAAAGATTTCGGTGAAATTTCTTCGCCGGCAGCGTATTCTTCGTTCAAACGGCCAACATTTACCGCTACGACAGTAATCGCATGCCGATTATGAAAGCCGCGTTTCGGAATTCGGCGGATCATCGGCAAATCGCCGCCTTGGAAGACGGGATGACGCGAGTAACCGCTGCGAGACTTGGCACCATTGTGACCGCGGCCAGCTGTCTTGCCCTGTCCCGTACCAGGACCTCGACCGAGCCGACGAGGTTTGCGATTTTTTACGATTCCAACGTTTACTTCATCAAGTCTCATGACAGCTTCACCCCACGCAGTCGCTCAACGTCTTCGCGAGTCCGCAACTGCTTCAATGCATCAAATGTGGCTTTAACGAGCACTGAAGGATTATTTGAACGGAAACTCTTCGACAGAATATCCTTCAATCCCACAGCCTCACAAACGGACCGAACCGCCGGGCCGGCAATAATACCTGTACCAGGACTAGCGGGCAGTAAAATGACTTTAGCAGCACCAAAGTGACCAATCACCGCATGCGGAATAGTTCCGTTAATGATCGGCACCGTGATATTGTTATGGTTCGCCTGCTTTTGCGCCTTAGTCACGCTCGGTGGAACTTCGTTCGCTTTACCATAGCCGTAACCTGCGCGGCCCTTGCCGTCGCCAACCACCACCAGCGCAGCGAAACTAAATCGGCGTCCGCCTTTTACGACCGCAGCGCAGCGCTTGATCTTCAAAACGCGCTCAATGCCACCATCGCCTTGAGATTGCTCATTTACGTTTGCCACGACGAAAGACTCCGATTACCCGTTGGATCAAACCAACCGAAAACAAAACCATTTAGAATTCAATTCCGCCCGCACGAACCGCACCGGCAAACGCCGCTACACGTCCGTGGTACTTGCAACTACCGCGGTCCAAACAGACTTTCAGCACACCCGCGGCTTTCGCCTTCTGAGCGATCGTCTGTCCGACTTTAATCGCCGCATCGCAATTGCTACCGGCACCCTCAAATTCTTTATCTAAACTCGAAGCCGCGAACAACGTACGGCCGGCTTCGTCGTCGATTACTTGGCAACCAAAGTGCTTCAGTGTTCGAGAAACGCTCAGTCGAGGTCGCTCTGCCGTTCCGCGAACCGTTTTACGAACACGGAATTTGCGTCGCTGACGCTGCGTATTGATTATCTTTTTAATTTTCATAGGGCACCCGCCGCTATTCCATTACCGAGTATTATCTAAAATTACAAACGCGACTACGTCGCAGACTTACCAGGTTTGATCTTGACGACTTCACCCTGATAGCGAATGCCCTTACCCTTGTAGGGCTCAGGTTTTCGCAAGGCTCGCACTTCTGCCGCAAATTGTCCGACCTTTTGCTTGTCGCAACCTTTTACAACGATGTGCGTCTGGTCCGGGCACGTTACTTCCAACTCAGGAGGGATTGTCTTCTTCAGCTCGTTGGCAAAACCAACGCGAAGCTGCAAAACCTTGCCTTGAATCGAGCAAATAAATCCGACGCCCACGACCTCGAGTCGCTTCTCGTAACCGTCTTTGACACCCAAGATCATATTATTGATCACTGCGCGAGTGAGGCCGTGAAGTTCACGCGACGTTCGTTCTTCGTTTCGACGAGTTACTGAAACGGTAGCACCGTCATCAGCAACTGCTACGGAAACCTCTGGGCGATGCTTGAACTCAAGCTTACCCTTAGGGCCCTCGATCGAAACGACTGAATCGTCAACGCGGACTTTTACTCCAGCGACAACAGGAACAGCTTTTTTACCAATTCGTGACATGGCTTAGCCAACCGCTAACATGTATGGATCAAACAGCAAGGCTAACAAACCTCGCACAAAACCTCACCACCGATGTTCTTCTGCCGAGCTTCTCGATCGCTCACTACACCGGAACTGGTGCTGATGATCGATATGCCCAAGCCGTTAAGCACCGGACGCAAATCGCGACTTTTACTAAAAACCCGTCGTCCGGGCTTGCTCACGCGTCGAATGCTTTGAATTACGCGTTCACCGTTAGGGCCGTATTTCAATTCAATGCGCAGCTTCTTAAAGGGTTCATCCCCTTCAATTTCTTTGAAGTCCCAAATATAGCCCTCACGCTTGAGGACGTCTGCCACTCCAACTTTAACGTGTGACAGGGGAACATCGACAAATTGTCGTTCCACACGTACAGCGTTACGAATTCGAGTGAGCATATCAGCAATAGGGTCGGTCATCATGGCGTCAGTGTCCCCTTACAACTACCAGCTTGCCTTGCGAACACCGGGAATCAAGCCTTGGTCGGCCAATTTGCGGAAGCAAATACGGCAGATACCAAACTTACGATAGACCGCACGCGGCCGGCCACAGAGCTTGCAACGATTCTCACGCCGCACCGCAAATTTCGGTGTGCGATTCGCCTTTGCGATTTTGCTTTTGCTTGCCACGGGATAGGTTTCCCCGCTAATCCAAATGTCTAGTTAAATCGAACGTTTTGTGCCACAGTGCGCTCACCGGGTTCCTACGAAACCCAGCTCGCGTCGCTACTTACTAAGCAGCGTCTTCCTTCTTACCGGCTTTGAACGGCATGCCCATCAAACCTAACAACAACAACGCGTGATCATTCTCATTTGATGTTGTGCAGATCGTAATGTTCATCCCTTGCGGTTTGGTGTATTTGTCCGGATTTAACTCCGGAAATACCAACTGCTCCGACAGTCCCAAGCTATAATTTCCTTGCCCATCAAAAGCCGTCCGACTGATGCCGCGAAAGTCTCGCACCCGAGGAAGTACGATACTGATCAAGCGATCAAGAAATTCGTACATCCGAGCGCGTCGCAACGTAACTTTGCAACCAATCGGCATTCCTTCTCTCAACTTAAATCCCGCTATGGATTTGCGTGACAAAGTCATGATCGGACGCTGGCCCGCTATATCTGCCATCGCGTCGAAAGCGATTTCTAAATTTTTCTTATCCGCTACCGCTGATCCTACACCCATGTTGACGACAATCTTCGTCAGCTTGGGAACCGCCATCGGATTGGTGATAGCCAATTGCGAGGACAACTCCGGGCGAATTTCGTCTTGGTAGCGCTGTTGTAAGCGAGGGGCCATGGCCGAAAATCCTAGTACAAACTCAAAAATTTCTGTTCTACCCGACCTCGGTCGAGTCCACTTATCTACA
>JAYVHC010000381.1:0-4684 GCA_043771575.1 Planctomycetia bacterium | reverse complement strand
AAAATCAATCAACCAGCGAAGATTGTTTCGCAGCTGCTTGGCACCCGCTTCTGACCAATCAAAGTGTTTTAAACCCAAACCACCAAGCCGACTGACTTGTCGAAAAACCTCCAGCGGAATAAACACAATCATGGCGACCAGCAGCCCAGTAGCAATGGCCGTTGAGAAATTCCCTTCGCCTTCATTGAGATTGGCCAACCTCAAGTAAGCAAAGAGCTGCAGCAGGGGCACCGGCAAAGAAATCAACAAGGTGAACACGATTGCTTCCGCCGTAAATCGAAAGGCGGTGCAATTCTTCTTCGAAGCTTGGTCGGATGCCTGTGCAAGGGCCCTCCGCAATCGAGCCTGATTGGTAATCAACACCAGCCACGCTAGGGAGAACAGCACATACCACCACGGCGCGTTTACCGCGTCGGTTGCTAAGTCCTCAATCAAACCCCGCCAATTGTCGTAGCTGACCAACCACCGAAACGCCTCCATCAACGGCATCCAGTCCGAGCGTTCCAATTGATCGCAACTGCGGATCCATAGGACATGCTCATCAATGAACGCCTGGTACTTTAGAGCCAGGCCACGTGTCTGCTCTTTCATATCCGCAACTTGATAGAGGTCATTCAAGTAGCTATCGACGTCAACCTGAATCGCACTAACTACCTCTTTAAATTTCTCTAGCAGCAGTTGCTCGGAGCGTAATTGGCTGTTGCCTCCCTCGATCAGTTGATTACTACGATTGCTTTCCAGTCGGATGCTGTTCTCAAGAAGAACGTCTTCGAGCTCAAACAACATCGAATCGGCAGCGTGCATTTCCTGTTGGTAATATCGAAGCTGGCTGCGCAATCGATTCGGGTCGGGCAACTCGCTGCGTTGCTTGCGGAGCATCAACCCGACCCAGCTATTGAAGCCTGCCACGATATCTTGACCATCCTGGGGGTCAACGCGATTCTCCATCTTGGTAAAGCGTTCTTTCCAACGATCAAAGGTGCTCTTCGAACTATCCAGATCTGCTTTGATCGCCGCCTTTTTCGCCGCCAACGCCAGCCACTCTGAAATTCGTTGTAATAAGTCCGCGCTCGTGGGTTGCATCTCCTGCGGCAGATCACTTACTAATGCCCGCACATCGTCCCGCAGTTGCAGGATGCGATCCTGACGCATGCGATTCAATTCTTCTGTAACCTTGCGAACCGGCTCTTGAAACTGTTTTTCGTTGGCTTGCGCCAACTCCAGTTGAAGCAGTAACAATTCTGCTTCGGCTTCGTAGGCCCGTTGTTCGGCTTCAAGCGTCTGCAGTTGCTCCGTTGCGGCCGAGCGCGCCGCCATCGCCACCCAACCGATGGCTTCCTTAGTCAGCGCGTCCTCGTTCGCGGGCGTCGCTAATGGATTTACTGTATTGAACGACTCGACTTTCGCACGTGCGTCAGAAACCAACTGCGGCAGTTCTTTGCGCCGCTTCTCACGTGCAACCACTTGCTCGGACAACTTGGTTCGCGCCTCGGTCGCTGTCGTAAGTTTGGCTTGCAGCTGCTGAAGCTCCTTCTGCACTTCGTCAAAGCTCATGTAATCCAGCGTGTCGCTAATCGTAGCTCGCGATGCCGATTGCGAGCGCTTTGCCTTTGCATCTTCCAATCCGCGCGGTGCAGCGGCAACGCGAGCCACCCATTGAGCTCGCAGCCTCTGCGATTCGGTCGCGGCTTTGATGTCCAGCATCGACTGCTGGTAAAGTTTGATCAGGGACTCTTTGAGCTCAGGGTTTTTATCCAGATCCTCTTGCAGTTGCAGTTGACGCGCGGTAATCGCTTGCGCAGCCGCCTCTAAGGGAGTTAATGCTTGAGTGGGCTGCGTCTTGGCCAGCGCAGGAGTTGCTTTAGGTGGCTGAAGTGCCGGCGACGTAGTTTGCACCTCGGGAATTGCTGTTGAGGTACCCGGCTGAGCTGACTGCGCCGACGGAGAAGTGAGTTCAATTTGCGAGGCAGCAAGGCCTCTCCCCCAAGCTGCAGTCAAAGTGCAGGCTGACAAAAGCCAAACCATTCGCCTTGCAAACCGTTGACTGCCGAACCATCGACTCTGGCGTTGTGTCCACCTCATTCCCACTCCCGTTAGCGTGTCAAAACCAGCTCGCTCAACGTTCGACTTATAATTCGGCCAGATTTGACTGCCCCTCTGCGCCCGTCATATCGTTCGGGCCCGTCATAGCGTTCGGGCCCATCATAGCGTTCGGGCTCGATAAGCCAACATGCCAAAAGAAAATTGACAAAGACTGATTGGGAAAACCCACTGCCTAACGCTGCCGCGATCGCACGTCGAGGCCACGCTGTGAAGCATTTTGAGGCGGCACAAGGTCACTCTGGGCAAGCTCGGCGAGCGTCACAGCGACAGGACAGCGCGTGAAAGTGATATCAGTAGGCGTGTCTTTCCTAGAATCGCAATAACCGCGATAAAATCGCGGTGTCCGTCTCGCAGAGACGGACCTACGTATCATTAGCACTGACCAGATAAAAAAAGCGATCCCGGAAAGTGCCCGCTCACAGCCACAGCTAAATGCACCGTCAATAATGAGCGGTGAGATTTGCGTGATAAATTACGCGTAGGGCGTGAGTGCGCAAGCAGATTCCGAGAATCGCGTTGAGTGTAAGACAAAAAGTTTTGCAGTCACCTGTTCGAAGTACGGTCCGCTAGGTTCCGCTTTTCTTTTCGATCGCTTTGCCTGTGTTTTTCACAGCGGTACCGACAGCCTTGGTGGCATCCGCCGTTTTTTCCGCAACTGTTTTGGCCGCGTCCGTGACCTTCTCGCCCACCTTGCTGGCCACGTCCCCAACCGCCTTACCTGCATCCTTAACTTTGTCTTTGATATTGTCTGACATAATTTGCTTTCCTTGAAAATCTCGACCCTAAAACTGTAGCAACCAATCTTCACTCGGCTCGCTTATTTACTCAGCACGTTCGCGGTTGTACCCACCGTGATCGAGAATAACCTGTTCGGCTGTTTTAACGCGGCTGCCTGCATCTACCGTCACGATGACTCGGCCATTGGTGAGTTCCGCATCGTAGTATCCGACGTCCTCTTCACTCATGCCCATACCTAGCAATGCACCACCCAATCCGCCCGCAGCGGCGCCCGTTGCTGCACTTCCAATTAAAGCAGCCAAAGTACCACCTGCAATAACCGGACCAATCGCAGGTAATACTCCCGCCAAAATCCCCAGTCCCCAAAGCGTTCCCGCTCCAATACCTACTGCGGCACCAGTTGTAGCTCCAGCGGTAGACGAGTCGACTGTGTCTGATTCTGGACTCGAACCGGGCAGATGCTCGCGCTTGGATGCCACTCCAATTTGTGATTCGGTAAAACCGAGACGTCGGAGTTCATCTACCGCCGAACGAGCTTGACTCTGTGAAGTAAAAACACCAATCACCGAACCTCTAGTTGCCGTGCTCATTTCGCACCCTTCCATTTAACGAACATTCAATTGTGCTTGCGGTCGCGCCTCGCAGATGCGACTTAATCGCCAGCCGACACCGGTGTAACTGATGCAAATGTGATTCCAGAAGACGACAGAATATCATGGTCACCCTATTTTTTCGAAGTTTCTTACCCGTGCGTTTACTCTTGCTACAGGAGTCAACTCTAAGTTCGTTGAATCGCAAGGGTTGCTGCCACTGCTCTGTTCACTTACGTATCAGTATGTCAACTGAACTTCCAGCTTGACTGGAATCCGTTCGTTGACCGAAAGTCCCGTAACAGTTCAACTCAATCGAATGCTCAAGACAAAGTACCCCAAAGTACTCGGTAGGAACTAAGGGGCCGCCCCGCAGGTTGGCACAGTTACTGCATTCTTTACAGTTACTACATACTTTTATGAAGTCTCGATCAAATCTTTGACCTAATCAAACAGGGGACGACATCTTGAATAAAAATCTAGAGCCAACAATTTCCGTGTGGATGCAAACGAAGTCCATGTTGGACGAAATGGTCCTGAGCGCAGACGTTGAAGCGGATGTTGGCGTGATAGGGGCGGGAATTGCGGGAATGACGACAGCCTATTTGCTGCTGTGCGAGGGTAAATCAGTTGTACTCTTAGATGACGGGGCGATTGGCGGTGGACAGACGCAGCGAACGACCGCTCACCTTTCCAATGCTATCGATGACCGCTATGTGAATATTGAACGTTGGCACGGCGAGTCAGGGGCTCGATTGGCTGCGGAAAGTCACACGGCGGCAATCGACCGGGTAGAAGCGATTGTTGCATGCGAAGCGATTGAATGCGATTTCTCACGTCTCGACGGCTATCTCTTTAACGCGTCTGGTGAGTCCAGGGTAGGTCTTGAGCAGGAACTGCAGGCTGCGCGGCGGGCTGGCCTTTCCCTGGTTGAATTCGCGTCGCGTTGCCCGTGGGATCACTTCGACACTGGCCCCTGTCTGAAATTTCCTGGCCAGGGTCAATTTCATCCGCTAAAGTATCTCGCAGGATTGAAGCAAGCGATCCTCCGCAGGGGAGGTCGGATGTATACGCAAACGCATGTAGAGAAAATTGAAAGCGGCTCGCGCAGCCGCATTGTTACCACTCCAGGCTTTACGGTAACAGCTTCGTCCGTTGTGGTAGCCACCAATACACCTTTCAATGATCTCGTTACTATCCATACCAAACAAGCCGCTTACATCAGCTATGTCATGGGATTTGCCATTCCACCA
>JAYVHC010000380.1:0-4914 GCA_043771575.1 Planctomycetia bacterium | reverse complement strand
GACAATAGCCGGTGGTAAGCGCAGCGCCACCACCGGTTTCAGCGGTACGAAGCGCGTCGATCCTGGAGGGATCGCAGAATCGTTGCTTGCCGGGTGACGAGACTTGTCTGTGATCCTTTTGAAGTTGTGGATTTTTGAAACGTGGCCGAGTTGCTCCGCAACGCGGAGCCATTGATTGACAATCGGCCTTCGTTTTCCTGACTATAGTCGAGTCGCGGAGCGACTCGACCACATCTATTCACTTTCTTACTACTTTGCAATTGATGACTTTTCGCAAAACTGACTCTCCAAGCAGCCTCGTGCACAAACCGGGACACTGTCACGCGGCCTTCTGCAACTGCGACGTGGCCAAGATCTTGGCTGGTTGCTTGCGCGGCATGCAAAGCAGGGCTTCGACTAACATGGCGACTATCATCGAAAACAAGAACAATCGCCAAATCTCGCGAACGATGCCTGCGAGACTACCCGCTGAATCGTTGACGCGGGAAAAATCGAGTCCATCGAACAGTCGCTCGAGTTCCTTGTCGCTGACCAAATCGCGTTGATCTTCCGGGAGTGAACGGTTGATGGCGAACATGTGATCGTCGCTCTGGTACACACCCGCTTGCCAGGGCATTTCCGTCGACAGCAGTTGTTCGTCGCCGCCAAGCGTCGTGCGAACTCGCTGCCATGAATCGGTCGGTTCGTCTGCAGGTCCAGCAACGCGGGCGGTATTGTTGCCCAGCGACTTGAGCCCCTGCTCAATGGCGCGTTGAATCACTGCGTAAAGGACGATGCCGTTAGCGGCTAAGGTGGACGAATCGCCGCTCGGCGAGGCTGTACAGAAATAGACGCCGCCTTTCTCGGTCGGCACGCGCGACAGCAGCGAATCGCCGCCCGTCAACGTAGCCAACTTCGAGGTTTCGCCGATCAGCCTTGCGAAGCCGCGAACTTCTAATTGCCCGACGGGCAATCCCGCTCCACTGCGCGTCGCAGCCAGCAAATCCTGATCGCCCCGCCAGTTCTCAACCATCACTTTTGAATGCTCATCGCGCGCCTCCCACTCGCCCCAGCGAATTCCCATAAACTCTGTGCCGCTTCCGCCAACTCCTGAAAGTATGCCCGATGAAGGGAAGAAGATGACTTGACCACCGCCGCTGATGTACGCGCGCATCGCTCCGGCCAAATCGCCTTGGGGCAGGTTCGTCTGCCAAATCACCAGCGCGGCCCCATCCAAGGCCAGCGAATCCAGTTGATCCGGGGCGACCACGTCGACGGTCGATGGAGCTTGACCATCAGACGCAACCGCCGCCGCGATCTCAAGCGGGCGGGTGGCGTCGCGATTCTCGCTTACCAGAACAATACGTCGCACCGGAGGTTCATCGAATACCAAGTAGAACTCGTTGTCGGCGTTGTTCTGGTCGGCTGGAATGGAAACTTTGCCCCAGCCACGTTTTTGATTGCCTGAAAGCGCAACGCGATGATTGCGCACTTCCGCTTGGTTGCCGGTCAGTTCAACGCTTAGTTCACTGCGAGCTCCATCGATTTCGATCTGGATGGGAACAACACGTTTTGCCGAAGTGGAACCTTCAGCAGCGGCTTGAGAAATTTGCAGGGACATAACAACTTCATTGCCTGAGTCCGTCGACTCGCGCCGTACATCCGATACTCGCAACGACAGATTATTCTCTGCTGGCTGAGGGTAAGCCAACAAATGAATTCGCACTGACTGAGGAAAGCTCTGGAGGGCGTCACGCACTGCATTCCAATTGCCGCTCTCGACGCTCCAATCGGCAGTGCGTAAATCGGAGCAAATCCATAGTTCCGTCGGCCCAGGTTTGTTCGCATTCAAATAGTCGACCGCCGACTGCAACATCGCCGGTAAGCTCGCCGTCGCGCTGGAGGCTTTGGTTCCTGGTGAATCGACCAGCGCGTCGAGCGTCTCGAATGACTGGGGCTCTATGGAATTGCTTTCGATGAGCACCCACTTCGATGCACCCAGCGTCTGCAGGGCTTGAGCAAGTTGCCGACGCCCCGTATCGAGTTTCGATTGGCCGCCAACACCTTGCTCTTGCATGCTGGGAGAACGATCAAGCAACACGATGCTGGTGTCCGTTTGCCCACCGCCGCCGAGCCCCAACAGGCCGCTCGCCAAGGGTCGGCTGATTGCAAAAATCAATCCAGCCAGCGCAAGCACGCGCATCGCCAGAATCAAATACTGACGCAACTTCGCATAGCCGCGATTCATGCGATTCGCAGCCAGCAAGAACAACATCGCGCCCCAACGCTTGGTTTGGTAGCGCCATTGATTGATCAAGTGGATAATAATCGGTAATGCGATTAATGGCAGCGCGAGCAAAAGCCACGGTTGCAGGAAACTCATCGTGAACTTCGTCCTCTCGCTCGATTGATCAAGAAATCAGTCAACTCTTGTTCGTAAGGTCGATCGATCGACACGCGGCGATAATCCACCGACGTTGCCAACACCACTTTACGAACCTCTTGCAAGTAGTCGTTCAGGGCTTGATGATACCGATCCGCTATTTCAACCGGTTCAGCAAAAATAGCTGTGCCGCCTTCCATATCCAAGAATCGCGTAGGACGCTGGAACGTAAATTCAAGCTCTTCAGGATCGAGCAGATGGAAGACCGAAACATCATGCTTGCGAAACCGCAAATGCTCAAAACAATCTCTCAGCAAGGCGGGTTCAACGAACAAATCGGAGAGTATCACCACCAGCGCGCGCTGCCTAACGCGTTCGGCTAACTCATGGAGCAACTTGGGGAGTTCCGTCTCGCCGCGCGGTACCGCTTTCTCTAAACAATCGAAAAGCGTCGACAAGTGAGCCGGGCTGCGCTTCGGCGGAATGTTCTGCACGATGTCACCAGCCACGCAGGCCAATCCGACTGCGTCGCCTTGTTGAATGGCCAGGTAGCTTAGCGTCGCGGCAACTTGGCGAGCGTATTGCAACTTGGTAACACCTACTGACCCAAAATCCATCGAGCCACTGGTATCTACGACCAGCACCATCCGCAGATTCGTGTCCGCTTCGAACTCCTTGACGTAGAATCGATCGGTCCGTCCGTAGACTCGCCAATCCAAACGACGGAGATCGTCACCGGGAACATACTTGCGATACTCGGCGAACTCGACGCTTGCGCCACGATGAGGGCTGGTATGACGGCCGGAGACATTTCCCAGCATCGGTTTGCGCGACATTAGTGGCAGGGCCCCAAGTCGTGCGACCACTTGCGGGTCAAGAAAGCTGCGTTGTTGGCGTTCAGTATTCAAGCGGAGTTACTCGTGGTGGTGTATTTTTACAAAGGAGAAGGCCATTGGGCCACGCTGTAAAGCATCTTGATTTGAGAAATTACTGCCGTTCCGGGACAAACGTTCTTCACGGTCGCATCCGGCAGACGCGACCCACCGTGGGTCACTCTTGCCGAGAGTGACCTTGTGCTGAGTAACGATTATACTGCCTCGAAGCTCAGAGTGGCCACTTTGACCCCAAAAAGGTCAATTGCATATCGTAATTATCAGCGCGCGTTTGGCGGCTCAAATTATCGGCTATCGGAAAAAACAACTTGTTAGAGCTGTCGATACAGATAACAATCACCCAGTCGGTATTTTGGAGCTAAAAAGTGTCTGATATCGTGAATCGAGTCGAACGCGCTTACGCCATCGCGCGCGAAAACTATGCTCTGCTTGGTGTCAATACTGACGCCGCCATTGAACGATTGAACGCGGTTTCGATATCTCTGCATTGCTGGCAAGGTGACGATGTCAGGGGTTACGAAGAGACCAGCGCGGAACTTGGCGGTGGACTTGCCGTCACTGGAAACTATCCTGGCTGCGCCCGCTCTCCGGCTGAACTGCGCAGCGACTTGGAGGTCGCTTACTCGCTTATTCCGGGCCGACATCGATTGAACTTGCACGCCAGTTATGGAGAATTCCCCAAGAGAATCGAGCGCGACGAAGTTGACGTTTCCCATTTTCAGGGTTGGCTCGATTGGTCAAAAAGACTCGGCATCGATCTTGATTTCAATCCGACTTATTTCGCGCACGCGCTGGCCGCTGATGGATTCACCTTAGCGCATGCAGATGCCTCGGTGCGGCAATTCTGGATCCGTCACGGCGTCTCGTGCCGGAGGATTGCGGCCGCGATGGGCGCTGCCCAGGGAACTCCGTGTGTCAACAACGTGTGGATTCCTGATGGGTACAAGGATTTGCCCGCGAATCGCTTGGCTCCCCGTGAGCGACTGGCCGAGTCACTCGATGAAGTGTTTGCAGAAGCATTAAATCCCCAGTCGATCTTGGACGCCGTCGAATGCAAACTCTTTGGAATTGGTTCGGAGAGTTACGTCGTGGGCTCGCACGAATTCTACATGGGCTACGCCATTACCCGCCAGAAACTGTTGTGCTTGGACGCGGGGCATTTTCACCCGACGGAAGGTATCGCTGACAAGATTTCATCGGCGTTAATGTACGTCCCTGGGTTGCTGCTGCATGTCAGTCGCCCCGTCCGCTGGGACAGCGATCATGTGGTGACCTTCGGCGACGAACTGCAGTTGATTACGCAGGAAATTGTGCGCAGCAATTTTCTGGATCGAATTCACATCGGCTTGGATTACTTTGACGCCAGCATCAATCGCATAGCGGCTTGGGTTATCGGCTCGCGCAACTTGCTCAAGAGCCTGTTGGTGGCGACGCTCGAACCGATCGAACGATTGCAGCAAGCGGAATTCGAAGGCGATTTCACGACTCGCATCGCGTTGATGGAAGAACTGAAGTCTATGCCCTTTGCAGCGGTATGGGATTACCACTGCCTGCGGTCCGGTGTACCGATCGGCATCGATTGGCTGGATCGAGTTCGAAAATACGAAAGTGATGTGTTGCTGAAGCGGTAGGGAATTCGGGTTTAGCATAGACGTGCAC
>JAYVHC010000379.1:0-3436 GCA_043771575.1 Planctomycetia bacterium | reverse complement strand
GTCAACGATTTCGAACTGTCGGTGCGCAGTCGAAATTGCCTGCAGAAGATGGGCATTTATACGATCGGCGATTTGACACGAACCACCGAACAACAGCTTTTGTCGAGCAAGAACTTTGGTGAAACGAGTCTCGTTGAAATTCGCGAGATGCTCTCCTCCAAAGGCTTGTCGCTTGGGCAATTCTCCGATCAACAACGCGAACCGGACCCACCGCTCGACTTGTCGGGTATGTCCCCAGATCAACAGGCGATTCTGGAACGACCGATTTCGGAATTGAATTTGTCAGTGCGCGCTCGTAAGTGCATGGTTCGCTTGGGTATCAACACGATTTCTGAACTAATTCGAAAGACCGGTGACGACCTACTGGAGTGTAAGAACTTCGGGGTTACCAGTTTGAACGAAGTCCGCGAGAAACTTGAACTCATGAGCCTCAAACTGCGCGGTGATTGATCCCGATCCGATTCTGAATCTTAAGGCTCACCCTACTTCTGTGGGGTGAGTCTTTTGCGTAATGGCCGCGATTGGGCGAACGAGTCACGTATATGGCTAGCGCATTCCGATTCACGCTTCTCACGAGCGATCCGCATTCAAGCGCGAGATTGGGTCGCATCGAAACGCTTCGTGGAGCCATTGATACGCCTGTCTTCATGCCGGTAGGGACGCAAGGTACGGTCAAAGGCATGTGCATTGACCAAGTACAATCCACTGGTGCGCAGATCATTCTCGGCAACACCTATCATCTCGCTTTGCGGCCTGGCAGCGAACGTGTGCAGCGGCTGGGTGGCCTGCACAAATTTATGGGTTGGCCCGCGCCGATTCTGACGGACAGCGGCGGCTTTCAGATTTTTAGCTTGGCAGGGCTCACAAAGATCACCGAGCACGGCGCCAAGTTTCGCTCGCATGTCGACGGCAGCTTGCTGGAGTTGACTCCCGAAGAATCGATTGCGATTCAGGAACGATTGGGTAGCGACATTGCAATGGTGTTGGATCATGTCGTCGCGCTACCCGCCGAGCGATCCAAGGTCGAAGAGGCCATGCAACGTTCGACGCGTTGGGCCGAGCGATGCTTGAAGGCAGCGCGAGTTGAAGAGCAAGCAAAGTTTGCCATCGTACAAGGCGGTTTGGATGCTGAGCTTCGAAGGCTGAGCGCGACGAGCCTTGCCGAAATGCCTTTCGAAGGTTTCGCTGTTGGCGGTCTTAGTGTGGGTGAAGAGCCCGCGGAAATGTATCGTGTCATCGGCGAGACCACACCGCACTTGCCTGCAGATAAACCCCGCTATCTGATGGGTGTAGGCCGACCGATTGACCTCCTGGAAGGCATCGCCCGCGGTATCGATATGTTCGATTGTGTCATGCCCACACGGAACGGCCGCAATGCGCTCGCGTTCACTTGGGACGGAACTCTCCGACTGCGAAATGCAGTTCACTCAGACGACTCGCGTCCGATCGATGAAACCTGCCCATGCCTTGGATGCCGCCACAGCCGGGCGTACATTCGTCATCTGTTTATTGCCAAAGAGATGCTTGGCCCGATCTTGCTCACGCATCATAACTTGGTGTTTTATCAACGGCTAATGTCCGCCGCTCGCCAACAAATTGCAGTCGGCACTTTTCAACAGTGGCTAGACCTCCAACGCGTGAAATTGGCTGGCGAAACAGTCGGCGAAGTGCTGGGGTCGGTAGAATGAAGGTCTGCACCCCATCCGATGGTTGAAATTTCGCTTATACACTTGACGAACCTATCAACTGATGCCATGATCTAATCATTCAATCAACTGGTTGACCGATTAGGTGAATGTCTTGACTATTTTGGCGAAACAAGCAGGCAATTTTCGCAACGAGCACCTGCAGTCAGTGACGGTAGCTTCGCAGCCAGCAGATTTACTGGTTTGCGAACGTACTGCCAGTATCTTCAGAGCGCTCGGCGACGTGAACCGCTTGCGGTTGCTTTCGCTGCTGGCGGATCGGGAGATGTGTGTCTCAGAGCTGACATTGGTGCTGCGCGACAACTTGCCGGCCATTTCGCAGCGTTTGAGGTTGCTGCGAGCGGAGCGTTTGGTATCCACCCGGCGCCAAGGCAAGCATGTCTTTTATCGCTTGGCAGATCAGCACATTGCAGAGTTGATCGCCAACGGCCTTGCTCATGGCGAAGAGCCTGACGAGTAAGAGAAAATTTGGATTTTGAAATTTGAAGTACTTTAGATCTAAGCGGGACGCTCGCGCTAACATCCGGTTTTCCCGCCGCAAAACGTACGTGGTTGAAAGATGAGCAAAAAACAGATGGACGTCGAAGGAATTCGCGAGTTGTTGCGAGCTAAGGGACTGCGTGCGACGCCGGCTCGAATTGCAGTAATCGATTTCCTCGACGGATCCGGGCATCCGAACACGCACCTCGAAGTCACTGAAGAGTTAGTGAAAAGTGGCTTTGAGAAGTCTACGATCTTCCGCGCGCTCGGAGATCTTGCCGAAGCGGGGTTGTTGCGAAAAATGGAACTCGGCGATCACGTTTGGAGATTCGAAAGGGTCGGAGGACATGGCTCCGATACTTCCGCCCACCCCCATTTGCTGTGCGTCGACTGCGGCAGTATCCAGTGCTTGGACGACAACCAGGTTGAGCTTAAAGCTTCGCAATCTGTAGGGCGGATTGAAGATGTACTTTTGAAGGGCCGTTGTCCAGAGTGTCGCGAGTAACCTCCGGATTCCATTGCGCAATTTTCTCCTCATGGGTCGCTTCTGCCGGATGCGACTAGTTTACCAAACACGTGGTCCCGCATCATCGAGGCTGACAATTCAGCGTCTCGGAGAGCTATGCTGCTACTTAAAAAATGGAAACTGGAGCTTGATCATTGCGTAGAATCTCGTCGTGTAGTTTTCATTTTCCAAGGCTAACGGGGCGTACTTTCGCCGCCAGTTTGGTTGGCGGACGGTCCGGGTCGGAGAATTGAGTGCGAATTCGCTGCAAAATCCCGTAAATTGCGCTGATTGGGATTGTGAGCATTGCCGATTTCGTCGACCCTTTGACAATCTTCCAACTTAGTCTTCCGAAACTTTCCGCGATCGGGTTTCCGGAGCTTCCTTCGATCGTTTTGCGAAGCCTCTCCGTGCGGACCGATAAAGAATTACTTTTGGCAACCAAAGCCTTTGCTTCTGATGACAGAACCCGCAGTTGGTGGTATCTGTTTTCGACTCTGGCACTTTATTTCGTTTGTCTAACAATTTGTCTCAGCAATTTGTCTTGGATGGTCCGCTTGTTGGCCAGCGGAGTCAGTGCTTTATTGATCGTGAGGATTTTCATTATCTATCACGACTTCCAGCATCACGCCATCTTGGTGCATTCGCGGTTGGCCGCTGCAATCATGTACGTCTATGGGCTGCTAGTTCTGAGCCCCACGAGCGTCTGGAATCGATCGCACGATCATCATCACAAACACAATTC
>JAYVHC010000378.1:0-2127 GCA_043771575.1 Planctomycetia bacterium | reverse complement strand
GTGCGAATTATGGGCGACGCGGCGATCGTTTGTTACGTACGCCTAACGCAAGCCACCGACGCCGGCGGAGCACCATCAACTCGCGCCGTCGAAGAGACGCGCGTCTGGCACAAGCAAAACGGCAAGTGGAAACACGTTCATTTTCATCGCTCGCCGGTTGAGTAATCAATAGATGTGGCCGAGTTGCTCCGCAACTCGGAGCCATTGTATGATTCTCGGCCTTCGTTTTCGTGAGCGTAGTCCATTCCCAGAGCGAATCGTCCCTATTCCCTCTGGGAATGAGTAAAGGCGTAACATTAATACTTTCGCGTCGGGTTACAGTTTCGGCAGCTCACTCGTTTTGCAGTTCGGCGGCCATGTCACGGGCGCTGTGGGCGACAGCTTCTTGCCAAGAGAAACTTGCATAGCGAGGTAATTGATAAGCGAAGATGATGCCGCGTGAGCTATTGACGATCGCACCGAGTCCGCGGTGATCAAAGCCGTGCGCGACATCGCTGGCTGTACCACCTTGAGCGCCATAGCCAGGGATCAAGATCCATGCATTGGGCATCTGCGATCGCAGCTTGGCGAGTTGTGCTGGGTAGGTGGCGCCGACCACAGCTCCGATCGATCCATATCCTGAAGAGCCAACGGTCTGCAGCGCATGTTGCTGAACGAGTGCAGCCATTTGTTCGTAAACGGTGCGTCCGTCGACAACTTTGTCCTGTAAGAAACCGCTCCCGGGGTTGGAAGTTTTGACCAGGACAAAAATGCCTGCGGCGCGCGACTGGCACGTGTCGACAAAGGGTTGCAAAGTGTCGTCGCCGAGGTAGGGATTGACAGTCAAGGCATCGCACTGCCAAGCGCTGCAGTCGCCGAGGTAAGCGTCCGCGTAGGCTTCGGCGGTGGTGCCGATATCGCCGCGTTTGCCGTCGAGCAGCACCAGCAAGCCGGCTTTGCGGGCGTACTGAATGATTGAGCCGAGCGCGACCATTCCACGGGGCCCGAGTTGTTCGAAAAACGCAGCTTGCGGTTTAACTACGGGCGCGCATTCAGCGACCGCATCGATGACGTGGCGACAATAGCATTCGGTGGCACCAGCGACCGCTTTTCGGTCTTTGACGTCAACGCCTGCCCGAATGGAATCCGGCAGGCTGCCCCAACGCGGGTCCAAGCCGACGCAAACGACAGAATTCTTTGTCCGCACGGCGGCGGCCAGTCGGTCACCAAAGTTGCTTGAAGCCGAATTATTCATGGTTTGAATGCTATCTCTGAGGTCGGATGATCGTTCGGCGAATTCTAGCATGCGAGCAGAATCGAAAAAGTGGCTCCGGTGTCTAACTTTAACCTTGGGTTTGATGATTAAGGGTGGCACGTCCCTGAGTCTGCCAAGGGCGTGATTTGAGCTTTATTCTCCACGCCCTTCGCTAAGCCTCAGAGCGTGCCACCCCGAATTTAAAGTTCGACGAAGCACTAGCAGCAATCACTGTGTCTTGTAAAATCTGTCGCATTCGCGGCACCGAAGTGACTGGTTTGGGCAGGCTCGGCTGCGGCGGGAGACTTTGAACAATACTGAGGAGTATTCCTTTGCTTCGCACACATACTTGCGGCGAACTTCGTAGCGAGCACATCGGCCAACGAGTGACTCTGTGCGGCTGGGTCGACACATCGCGTCTTCACAGCGTGGGCCTGATGTTTATCGACCTCCGCGACCGGTACGGCAAGACACAATGCGTGGCCAACGCGGACAGCGGCGAAGCTTCGTTGGACGTTGCGAAAAAACTGCGAGGGGAAGATGTGGTGCTGATTTCTGGGGTGGTCAGCCATCGGCTGGAGGGCAAAATCAATGCGAAGCTTGCCACCGGTGAGATCGAGATTCGGGCCGACGAAGTCCGCTTGCTGAATCGTTGCCAAACGCCTCCATTCTTCCCGAATCAGGACGAATTGCCGGGCGAAGATCTGCGGCTGAAATATCGCTACATTGACTTGCGGCGCGAAGCCATGCAGAAAACCTTGGTGCTCCGCAGCAAAATTATCAAAGGCATGCGCGATTACTTTGCAACGCATGACTTTATCGACGTTGAGACGCCGATTCTCGGTCGCAGCACGCCCGAAGGGGCGCGCGATTACTTGGTCCCCAGTCGCGTG
>JAYVHC010000377.1:0-5894 GCA_043771575.1 Planctomycetia bacterium | reverse complement strand
AAAGTTTCTCAGGTCTACCTATTGTGCTAGCAACGCCAAGGAAATGCGAAAAACATACGCGTGCAATATCCGGGCTAGCCACGGGTCTCGAAGTTGTGGTCGTTGGCCGTCTGTGGTTCGTCCAATGCTTGTTCGCGGGCCGCTATTCGTTTGGCATTTGACAATCACCGAGTAGGTTGAGTCGTCTGCTCCAAAACCCGCGGCTAACGCCGACGGCTCAATCCTTGACTTGGCACCTGCGCGAGCCCGTCCGGCAGCTTTCCGATCAACGTAACAGCACACGCCGCCAAAAGGAGCATTCGGGGAACAGATTTCATCGCCACAGTCTCCTGTTGGTACTATTGAATTCTAAGTTTTATGGATTACCGATACCGCATATTAGCAAATCATTTGCTGGAAGTCTGTTTTTCCCGACCGTCCAAGCTTACCGACCCCGAATATTAGTAGTGTCATAGGCGGACTGCGGCGTTATACTTAGGATCATCCCGCCTCCATCACCTCACCGCAAATATGTAGTCCAATTATGTTTTCAATTTATGGGAAACCGCAGCGATTGTGTTCTGGCTGGACGCGACGCGAACTCTTGACCGTGGGCGGTTTGGGTTTAGGCGGCTTGGCGTTGCCCGACATATTAAGAGCTGAAGCCGCTAGCGGAATTCTAAACTCTCGCAAAGCGATCATCATGATCTACCTGTGTGGTGCTCCACCCCATCAAGACATGTATGACCTAAAAATGGAAGCGCCATCGGAGATTCGCGGTGAGTTCCGACCTATCAGCACGAATGTGGCTGGCATTCAGATATGCGAACATTTGCCGCGCCTGGCCAAGATCATGGACAAGCTAGTTCCGCTGCGTTCTGTGCACGGTTCGCCTGATGGAGACCATGATTCATTCATTTGCTATACGGGTCGCTCGAAGCGCCAGCAGGCTCCAGGCGGTTGGCCATCGCTCGGATCGACCTTGGCTCGACTGCAGGGCCAGGACACTCCCGAAGTACCAGCCTTTATCGGCTTGTGCCCCAAGACTGGACATCCACCTTATGGATCGCCAGGCCTCCCAGGCTTTCTCGGCGTTGCCGACAGCGCCTTTCGTCCCAACGGCGAGTCGATGGACGATATGCAGTTGAAAGGCATTTCCGTGGATCGCCTAGCGGATCGGCGTCAGCTTCTAAATTCATTGGACCGCATGCGTCGTCATGTAGATGTAACAGGGTCGATGAGCGGATTGGATTCGTTCCAGCAACAAGCGATGAATTTGTTGACATCCAGTCGTTTGAGCGAAGCCCTGGATTTGTCTCAGGAAGATCCCGCTACACGGGAACGCTATGGCAAGGGGGACACTAAGAATTATGGCGATGGTGCCCCACGCAATCTTGAACACTTTCTCATGGCTCGCCGGCTAGTTGAAGCGGGAGCTCGGTGTGTTACTTTAAATTTTGGGCGATGGGACTTTCATAGCAATAATTTTTCCGAATTTAAGAACACGCACGCCCCGTTATTTGATCAAGGAATGAGCGCACTCGTGGAAGATCTGCACGCGCGAGGACTGGACAAAGATGTATCGGTAGTGGCTTGGGGCGAATTCGGTCGGACACCGATGATTAATAAGGACGCGGGACGTGACCATTGGCCGCTCGTGGGTGGCGGACTACTGGCTGGAGGCGGCATGCGAACCGGTCAAGTCATTGGCGCGACCGATCGGCTGGGCGGTGAGATAGCGAATCGTCCCGTCCATTTCGGTGAGGTTTTCGCAACGTTGTATCGCCAATTGGGCATCAATCCTCTCACGGCTACCGTCAGTGATCCGACGGGGCGTCCGCACTACTTGGTCGATGGGCACGCACCCCTTCCCGAGCTGATCTAATCATCGAACCGTTATCTGGCGGCCCATCGCAGTAAACGGAACTGCGGCAGTTTTCCCTGCCATGCCTTGCCAATTACTTTCTGATTGTCGTTCTGGTTGAGCGTCACTCGATCGGCGATCACCAGTTCTTTCGCTGATGCCCAGTCGGCAAGCGGATCACCGACTGCATTGCGAAAGTCCGCGCATTGCAGCGAGATGGTTTGCCAGGCCTCTCCGCCAGGCAGGTCGGATTCCACCGCATGCTGATCGATTTCCAATACCAGCTTGTTCGGTTGCGCGCTGTGAACTTCGAGCGTCAGCCGCGCCCCGGTTTGCCCCTGCCACTTGGGATCCTGAAGCTTGTTGGTGCGATACGGCCAGGCACCGTTTTCGTTGAAGACGTACCAGCCCTTTGACCAGCCGGTTGGAAAGGATTCGATTTCCAATGATGGCTGGTCAATGGCTTTGATGCCAGCTTCCGTCAGCACGTCGACGTCGACCGTCAATAGTGGGCTCGAAATTGTAAACTCCGCGGTGGTGTAAAGGCCGTAATAGTAGCCAGCACCGCTAATCGGCTGGTCGAGCGCGTAGCTGACGTTGGCGTAGGCGCGCAACGGGCGATCGCTCCAGAAAAGCGGCAGCTCGGCAGACCAGGTTGAATCGGTCTGTTCTGCTTTCATATGATGCCAACAGGGGTTTGCGATCTTTTCGCTTTTGGTCTGCTGCGTGTAGTAGACATCCACCGACTGCACCGGCCGTAATACATCAGGCGTCACGCTCAAAATCGGCACAGCCCGGGCAGTCTTTAATTGCAGATCGACTGTCGGCGTCTGGGGCACGGCAAATACTTTTTGCAGATGTTGATCGAACCACAGCGGGCCGCAGACAAAATGATCGGGCCGGTCGCGATGATCGAGATTGGCGGAACAACTGAAGCGGTATGACTTACTTCGCATGGTCGCCACGGTCCTGGCGAGATCGTCGATCCTGCCATGAAAGTCGTTGAGTTCGCGCTCTGACCTCCACCATGAACCTGAACCAGTCCAGGAAGGTTCTTGCCGCCTTTGGGAAAGGCATAGATAGCGGCCATCATCGATTTGGTTCGCGTGAAGACGCCGATGCGATAGCGCACGATGCGACAGACGACGCCGTCGTCTTCCCACTCCTTTAGAATCTCTGTTTCCAGCGATTCCTTTCGAGGGTCAAATCCCTCCCAGACGTCGTCGACCGATTCGGGAGCACGGCCTTCGTGCAAGGGCGGCAGCGTTTCTTCATCGGCCGCGTCGCTTGGGTAGGCAATGCATAGCACCGCGATCAACGCGGCGGTGATGCGGAGCAAATTCATGGCGTTTCAACTTTCGTCGCGGAGGTCTCAGCCTGCTTCGCGGGCGCTTCAGCGAGCTTCTTTCGACGAGCTAGTTCTCCAGCCAGATTAACCCAGCGAGCGCGCTGTCGTAGGTCGAGCTCTTTTTCCTCGCTCATCTGCTGCGCCTGCAAGCGGCCAGCCTCGATATCGGCCGGAGCTTTCACTGTATCGCGAAGCAGCTTGAGAAACACTCCGGCGCGCTCGGCTCCGCCATAGCAAGGTTCCAGTCGATCGTGTTGGAATTGCTCGTAGGTCCGTTCCGGATGCCAACCGAAATATTCCAGCGCTAGATAATTCAGTTCGTGGGCCGGGAACTGGTTGCCGTTTTGGCCGGTGATCACCAACCCGCCGAGTTTCGCTTGCAAAATTCTCCCGCAGACGAACGGCATCAGCGTCGAATACTCGTCCGCCCACGCACCCGGTGCCGCCCACCAACGGGCCGGATCCACGGGCGCACCCCAGAGACTGCCGTGATGTAGCAGACCGATCTGATCCTGAAAGCGCGCGGCCGGAGGGCGTGCACCTTTAGGCCAGGTCGCGGGTGTTGTCATGCCGGTAAAGGTCCACTGGCAAATCGCGTTATCGGGCGTCTGCTGGACGAACTTCGGGGGATACACAGCAGTCTTACTGATGTTGCGTGCCGTCGCTTCTGTAAAGCCTGCGTAGGTGGCGAACGTCATCCATCCATCGGGCCGCCTGAGCTTCGCAACTTCCAGAATCGGCTGCTGCGACGTCATCATGTCCCAGAAGCAGTTGGGATCGTTTTCCGGCTTGGCGCGCTCGGCCCGACATGCCTCGCAGTAACATGACATGAAGTCGCCGTTTTCAAGATTGATGCCGCCGATGTCGGGCAGGTTCGCGAACAACCATTCGGCTCCGTCGCGCAGCCACTGCTGATTCTCGGACTTCGAAGGATTGATCATCCCCGGGACAGACTCTCCCTTCTCGTTGAGCGCCTGCAATTCAGGATGCTGCTGACACCAAACCTCAAGATTGAACTTGTTCGTCTTGCTGAAGATGAAGCCGCTGTAGCCCCCCTGCGAGCAGACCCCTGGCAGGATCCGTACGTTGTTGCGCTTTGCATACAGACTGATGTCGCGCCCCATCTCGAGGCCGCCATGTTCGTCGCGAAGAAATCCCCACACGATCAGCCCATTGAGCTTGTGATCGCTAAAGTAATCGATGGCACGCGTGAAGTGCGAACGGAATCCATCGGGCGTGTAGGGCACCGCCATCGAGCCGACCTCGGGATTCCCGTTGACGTATAACGCCATCGTCTCGTCAACCGTCGCTGCCCAGTTGCAGTGTCCGTCCCAAGTCCAGACGATACGGTACCGCAGCCCAGGCCGATCGGTCTCGTTTAGATCATCGGCTACGACAGCGGATTGCGCGCCGAGCTTCAACTTCCAACTCACCAGCTCACTTACTGCGTTGTTAACGCCCGAGAGCGACTTACCGCTGCCAATCAACACCGCGCGCCCCCGCCAGCTTGCGCTCTGAAGGAGATATCCTTCCACACCCAGCTCTTCGATGCGCGAGTCTGTTCCGACAATGTCTTTCACCAGCGGATTGCTCTGCGGAGTCCCGATGGCGACCAGTAACAACGGTTCGGCAGGAGGCAGTTCGCCGGTGTGTACTTCGACCCGCACGCCGGTAAATTGGAACAATCGGTCAGCCAGTCGCCGTCCGGCCCATTCATTCTCACCGGGGGCATGAATCGCGCAGTGTGCTTTCCCCTGCTGCACCAGTACCAAGTCACCCGCGAATATCGAGCCCGAAAGAAAGAGGCAAGTGAGGCAGGTCATTAATGACAGGAGACGCTCTCGACGATTCATTGCGATACCTGGAGTCCCGTGAGGTTTTGTGGTTTCACTATTGGAAGAGATTTGTTCGTTGTAGGCTTGCAGCCTAAGTTTAAGTGGCAGTTGCCGAACAACTCCGCTGTCCGCTTCCTGATTCATTGATTTATCATGAGCAGCCTATTCGTCCTTGGCTACGATCGCTGACCTCTTCCATGAGGCACAAGCCTTGGTCCAATAGCGACCGCACGCAGAGGTCCACGAGCCGGTAGTGGATGTTGAGCCCTTCTCGACGTGAAGCCAATATACCCAAATCAGAAAGACGTTGAAGCTGATTGGACACGGCTTGCGGTTTCATTCCCACCGAGGCGGCGAGGTCGGACACACAAAGTTCATCGGCCCGGATGAGGGCGTGCAGGAGACGAAGTCGTGTGTCGTTGGCAAGCACTTTAAACACAGCTGCCAACCCGCCCGCCTGAATGGGCGAAAGCAGTGGTCGATTCTTTAAATCCGGTTTGCTGCAGCAACGTGCGTCGGAGTTCTTGGTAATCTTTGACTTCATGTCAGCTCCTTAAAAACCCTTTGACACTAATTAGTCCTCGAATTCGCATGGTCTCAAAAGGGGACTGACCCTCTCTGGACATGCAAAGGGTCAGACCCCTTTTGAGATAGAGCCTAATCCCGGCATTGCCGGTTGTGGGATTTTAATAAATGCAGTTTGGAACTTATCCCTGATTTGTCAAGTTATTTGTCCCAGATGCAGACACTTATCGCGTTTGGCTCGACAGTTTGCTTGACGGTTGGCCCGGCAGCTGGCTTGACTTATCCCGGTTTTCGTTTTACGACAGCCAAATGGGTTAATTGCTTATCCCGGACGGAGCGGGGG
>JAYVHC010000376.1:0-3918 GCA_043771575.1 Planctomycetia bacterium | reverse complement strand
GCAGGTAACCACGACTGCCTGCCGAAGTTCCTGGCCTTATTGAGCCAGATCTCACATCGCTGCGAAAGGTTTTCTTGGCATCGCCATCATCTGCATTTGGGTGACGCCGTGTTCTTGCACGGAGATGTGCTCGACGCCGGACACGACCTTTCAAGGCTTGATTCGTACCGCGATCGATTTCACCCGAAGTCGAATCAATCGACGTTTTCACGACGAGCTTATGGCGCAATCGTCGCGATGCGAATTCATCGGATGGCTCCGAAATTGCGTCACCGTGAATTGCAAACCTGCCAAAAGCTGCTTGGATTATTGCCGCAATTGGTTAAAACGCCTAGCAAAATTCGCCGCGTGTTCTTTGGCCACACGCACGTGGCAGTCGCTGGACGCGAACTCCACGGCGTCAAGTTCTATAACCCAGGTGCAGCCATTCATCATATCGCATTCGAACCGGTTCAGATTGAAGTGAATGAACATTGAACTACTTAGCGCTGCTAAATACATTCGAATTCACGCGGTTCGTAATGTCACGAGCGACGGCGAAGATGTTGCCCTCGTTAGGTATCGCTTGGGCTGTCCATTCGAGCGTAATATAATGACCTTCGGCGTGCCGATAGCGGTTACAAAATCGAACTACTGGCATACCTTTTAACAGGTCCTGCATAACCTCAACGGTGTCGCCGACGTCATCGGGATGGACGAAATTAAGGAAAGGTTGGCTTATCAACTTCTCCTCAGAATAGCCTAACACTTTGGGAAAGTTAACATTGATTCTCGAAAAGTAACCATCCAGGGTGGCAATACAAAAGAGGTCCAAGGTCAAGTCAAAAAATCGACAGATATCGCTTTCTGCTTGTTCCAGCGCCGATTGAAGGTAGCTGTTGATCGCGGCTGCAACATCTGCCGCAGCCTGGGGACGATCACTTGGTCGGGGAGCCAAACACTGTTTGGCGAGCTCGACTAAGCGAGTGTCGCGATTGCAATTATCGAGGAAACGATGGGCATCTGCCAGTTTTCCACCCATCGCATGTGCGTGAATCCGCTTATGAGTTTTGCCATGATAGGGTGGTCTACCTGTTAGGATTTCGCAGAGCAATGCGCCCAGTCCAAACACATCTGAGCTCGCATTCATAGCTTCGCCGCGCGCTTGCTCGGGGGACATGTATGCAGGTGTCCCACCCACTTCGTCTACTTCCAATTCGCGAGCCGGACGCTCGCTCAATGTTCGGGAGCTCGCAGCGCAATTTCCATCGAGCGGTTTACATTCTCGGGCAAGCCCCCAATCCATCACATACACTTCGCCATAGGTGCCAATCATGATATTGGCCGGCTTAATGTCCAAATGCAAAATGTGTTGGGAATGGGCATACGCCAGCGATTGGCAGACTCGTTCAAAGATCTTAAGCAATTGTGAACGGTCTTGTAGATTAGCGGGAGTGTTCGCAAGCAGACTCGCAAGCGACTGGCCGGAGATCAATTTCATTGCAAAAAAAGGTCGGAGATCCTCAGTTTCGCTTAAATCATAGATCGGAACGATACAGGGATGTTGTAGCCGGCTAGTAAGCAAGGCTTCGTTCATAAACCGCTTATGAATGCTGGGCTGATTTAGAAACTTGCGTCGAATGAGTTTTATCGCGACATCGCGCTGCAATAGCTCATCATACGCTTGTATCACTACACCCATGCCGCCGATGCCTAGCTCATGCTGGAGCCGATACCTGCCAATTTGTTGGTGCTCGGTGAACTCGGGTGATTCGAATTCGAATTCGAGATGCGATGAATCCGCAGCTTTGGTTGCTGGGTCAACCTTCCCAGCGAGCAAAACGGTGGGAGGTAGTTCAGAGTCCTTCGGAGTTTGACGCTTTTCAGACACGTTTCTACCCCACGATCAACGAGGTGAAGTGGAGACCTATTGCTTTGTTCAGAATAAAACTTTGGGTTGGGGAGCTGAGCCGCTCGGGAAACCTCGCCCTCCCGTTGCGCGATCCCAAAAATTAAAGATCATCAACTCTAAGTTTAAATTTGGTCAAAACACTGAAATTGAAGCTAACATATTATTCAATCGATTACAGCCAGCACCTTGACCAATTAAGCAAAATCGAGCTGCCTGTGCCCCGGAGGGGTGAGACCACATATTTTGGTAAGCGAAATGAACAGACGAACTATTTGTTTGGGTCGTCCGGATTTAGCCTTGCCGGTGTTCATAAGGATGTCCCAAGCCGCCTGGATTGTACGGGCTCAGCGATGGTCGCACCCGGCAGGAGCGACCCACGAGCGGCCCACCAACGCAAAGTCAGTCTCGTATGTGCAGGTTATTAACGGATGAACTATTAGATTTATTAAACCTCTGGCCGTTCGTAACCAAAACTCTCGACGTCTTGCTCTGGGGCGGGTTGATAACCGTACGGTTCCATCGAACATGACGCGCGACCTTGGCTGAGCGAGCGAATAGCGGATGAATAACCAAACAGTTCTTTCAGCGGCGCGAAGGCTGTGATGGCGGTCATGACGCCACGTGATTCTGTGCTTTCGATCAACGCGCGACGCTGCTGCAAGTCGCCGACAATTTCGCCCATGTAGTCATCTGGCGTGGTGATATCCATCCGCATAATTGGTTCGAGCAATGTGGCTGTGCCGGACTTTAGGCCTTCGTCAAACGCATCGTTGGAAGCGATTCGAAAGGCTACTTCGTCCGAGCCAACTTCGCGCATTTCACCGCCCAGCAAACTGATACGAAATCCCGTTAACGGGAAACTGCCAATGAGCCCTCCGCCTTGGGCGCGACCGCGAAGTTCCTCAAGGATGGATGTCTTGCTGGCATCCGGCAAGGCTCCTTCACCGAAGTTTTTGTCGAGCACAATCACATTGGCTGAGCGATCTTCGAGCGGCTCGAACAGCAGCTTGACCCGCGCAAACATTTGCATTGCTCCTAGCTGGCGGTTGCATTGACCGATTACCTCCGCTGGATTACTGATCGTCTCGCGGTAGTTCACTCGTGGTTTATAGAATTTGACATTTAGATTGAAATCTCTCGTCAACCGGTGCTTGATCACATCCAAGTGCAATTCGCCCATGCCGCAAATGAGTGTCTGCGCAGACTCTTCGTTTTCGATCGCATTGAAGGTCGGGTCTTGCCGCTTGAGCATATCGAGCACTTCGGAGAGCTTCTTGCGTTCGGTTGCGTTCTCCGGCTCAATGGCCATCGAGATCACCGCTTGAGCGAACTGAATGCTTGGCAACTCGATCAATTCGCGCGTATCGCACAGCGTATCGCCGGTAATTGAAAGGCGTGGGCCGATGGCACAGGCGATGTCGCCACACTCAAGTTGCTGCACTTGGCCCTGGCGCTCTTTCTTGGTTGCGTGGATCTGCCACAACTGAGCGATATTTTCTTTCTTATCACGGTTAGGATTGTAGACGCGTGAGTTCGCATCGAGTGTCCCCGAATAAACGCGAATCCAGAACAGATCGCCGGTTTTGGCCGGCAGGATTTTGAATACCAACGCACAAAATGGATCTTGGGCAGACGGCTTGCGTTGGAGTTGCTTGTCCCGTTTTTTGGGATCGACACCAACGACGGGCGGACGATCAAGCGGGCTCGGCAAGTAATAACCAACGCCATCCAATAATGGTTGAATTCCCATTCCATGCAGTGCCGATCCGCAGAGCACGGGCTGGATCCTCATGTTGATGCAGCCTTCGCGGAGGGCTTTGCGAATCAGCTCTGCCGGAATCGGTTTCTCTTCGAGCGCGAGTTCTGCAAGTTCATTGCTGAAGCCATATAGCGATTCGAGCATTACATCGCGCCAGCCTTGAGCGTCCTCGACGAGATGTTGCGGAATGTCCTCTTTGAGTGCTTGCTTGCCGTCGTCTTCCTTTGAAAAGCGAATGAACTGCATGTCGATCAAGTCGATCACGCCC
>JAYVHC010000375.1:0-2116 GCA_043771575.1 Planctomycetia bacterium | reverse complement strand
TGAATCTATCAGCGAATTGAAATCATCCTGTATATCTTGTCCATCCATGTTCATTCATTCTGTTCGAAAACTTATGCATAGGTGCTTATGGCCATAGCGATTTCATCATGCGGATTGATTCGTCGACCAGCGTCCGACCACCGGTTGGCCCGATGATACCGTCATCAATGCGACCGCTGTAGCCACCACCCATTACAGCTCGCTCCGTCGGTAGATAGGCTGCGCAGTCTCCCGTCAATTGGACGACCGATGTTTGAATCGCTGGACTTCGGGATTTTATGCGTAATCCGTAGTCCGTATAGAGCTCAAATGGATTCGTACAATAGGCCAAGTCATCCAAACGAAGAGTATGGAGCTCAATACCGTAGTTTGGCTCAGCCGCTTGCAAATTGTAACGATTAACCATCGTGCGATGGACGCGCCAATTGATATAGTCGGGACCCGATAGTTGATCGACTTTGTCTTTGCCGGCTTCAAAGATCTTAGTCGACTCAGCGAAACGTTCGTCCGAAACCTGCCAGACCGGCAGTGGGATAACTTCCACACGATGAGCGAATTGCAATTCCGATTTTCTATTCTTTTTAGCGATGTCAACCACATCTTCGACGGCTCTTACCAATCGTCTGCCGATTTCCTGACGATATTGCAAGTTCTGCTTCACGAGCATGTTGCTGGAGGATGCTTTGTCGATCTGTACGTGCGGTGACTGATCGCCGCTCGATCCGGTCAATGGCAACACGAACAGATCTTTTGAAAATCGCGCCCGCAGTTGCTGTCGTGCGTCGTACCAGAAATCCGCCGAAAGATAGGTCTCGCCTTCCACCTCTTGCGAGGGACAGTAAACCGTGATCGCCAAGCCAATCATCTCGTCACCGCGCCACAGGCACAGCAGATCGACAGAATCGTCCGAAGTCCCTTCCAAGTGCGAAAAATTCGGGTCACGTGTGTCACCGTACATTCGCGTTGTGCCATCAAAGTAGACGGCGCGACGGTTCCTGGCAATCGATGCGTGGCCAAGCGCCGAACTAGCCTCACCTGGTAGCTTGCCTTCCCAGGCGCGAACAATCGCCAATGCGATCTGACGTTCGAGGAAGTCCAGAAATTCAATCGGATGCATAACATTCGTTTGATCAGCCGGAATGCGATAAGCCCAACTGCCTAAAAACTCATAGGGATGTAAATCTGTTTCTCGGGCGTCGGTCAGCGCGGGAGCGGTATGAGTATGCGTGGCTGAAATAATGATCTTTGATGGATCAAGATCCTTGATTGATTCGGATATTAGATTCCGTACGTTGGCGACCGTTCGCTTGCGGACCGCACACAGGTCGCAGGAAACCCAAACACATTGATCAACGACCCCTTGCGCATCACGTGTCTCCATAGCTAACGCCGTAACGGTAAGTGGGTCGTGGACTTCGCTACTGATGCGAGTTCCATACTGTCCGCCAATGGCCACTGGCCGATTCGGAACGATGCTTTCCGTAGCCCAACCAAAAGACAGTCTGCCTGGTCTCGCAACCTGAGAAAAACCTGCTGAATGAAACAAGTTGAGCACTATTGCGAGTCTGACGAATGTTAGCAAGTGAAAATGCATAATTGTTAAATTCAGCGTATGGCGTCACAATGGTGGGTCTAATCGGATCTTGGGCGTTCGCCTCAGTACTCTGCTTGCGAACCTTTTCTAGAGTATGCGAAAATGATCGAGGTTGCGGGGTAGTGACCCCCAAAAAGTCAAAAATAATTTTGGGTTCTTCCGAGCACGCCCTGCGAAGACTCAATGACTTTTTATCAGCGCAGGACATGCCACCCTCTTCGTTTGGATAAACGGCGTAGAGCGGCAAACTAGGTACAGAACAAAAGTAGGCTTTGCGCTGCGGTTTTATTTAAAGTTCACGACCGCGCGACTAAGAGGTACAGAGTTTGCTGATTCAGCCAATTCCGAAGATTCCAAACGCTCGACGAGCCTCCTCGTTCTTGAACGGCGAAGTGTATGATCAACCTGCTTGCGCTTAAATCGTGGTCTCCCTACTTCGCCGGCGCGGGCATTGGGATCCTCAGTTGGTTCGCTTTTGCCAAAGCGGACCATCCTCTCGGCGTTACGACGGCATTCGAATCG
>JAYVHC010000374.1:0-6663 GCA_043771575.1 Planctomycetia bacterium | reverse complement strand
CAAGAAAGTTTAAATCGCCGAATAATCGCCATTCGCGTTCGCTGGACCAGTCCTGATTGCGGCGAGCGTTCTTCGAGCCTCGCGGTTGAAAGTAGGGCTTGTCTTGGTCGGCGAGTTGGTCGTAATCGGCTTCGTCGCCATAAATTACCGATCGGGCACCGAGCCGCTCGAGTGCTGCCCGACGTACCAAGACGCCATAAGGCTCCCAGTCCCAGCGACTGAGGTGGGAACGGAATTGCCGACGACTGAGCAACTCAGCCAAAGGCACCTCTGAAAAACTAACGCATGGCTGTGGCGATCGGGTCAAGCACGAATTGCCTTTGATACGTTGGTCATTGAGAATCTGTAGCAAGGTTGACAACGGATGGCCATCGGGAATGACGCCAGCACTCCACGCTCGATCACGAAATTGATCGAGTGTCTCGCCAGGCAGCGGACCCGAGTTGCCACGCGTGCAATGCGATAAGTAGGGCCACTCACCATCGCCCATTGACCTAGCTTCCACATGTGCAGGCACCCGACAACAAAGCGATTGAATGAATGGACTCGAAATCCCCTTGCGACAATTCGCCAAGGCGACATCAGGGTGTTGAGTTGACTCTCGCAACAACCAGCCAACAGCCCCGCGCTCAAGCCAACTTTCCAAGTCCGGCAGGCGGCTCGATTGCTGACCGAAGGTTGACGCGATATAGACGCTGCCAGTTGGAAAGCGATTGTCGGAGAGACGCCGCTCAGTCAAGTTGGCGATCTTACCGTTACTGCGAAGGTGAATCGCCACGACTCGATCGGCCAGCGCGATGGCAACACGGTCTTGCAATGGAATGGATACAATCGCAGGTGTCGTCGGTTGCCTTGCTGGCGGTGACAACCTGAGCAAGGTCAACGCTTGCCGTGCAGTTGCCTTCAAAGAGCTGGCGGCATGTGCCAGCTCAAGTTCACTGAGTAAATCGTTGAGCCACCTGTCAATGTTCGTTCGGTCGTTAATTTGTATCTTCAGGCCCTCTAAATTGGCTCGATCGGAAAACTGCTGAGTGGCTTGGCTCAGGCTTGTACCTGGCAGTATGAGTGGACGTTCGCGGTCGCGGCGAGCGTTTTGCAGCGCGGCGTCGACCATCGCAGGCCAGCTAGGGAGCTTGCCACCATGGCGACCGAGTTGAGAACTTACCAGGCTCACAAATCTCTCCTGGGCAGCAAAATTGACACTCGCTGAAAAATAGAAGCGTCGACCAAGCCACTCGTCGACTGCCAAGGCCTGCGCCCGTGGCCAAACAAGGTGTAACGATAGACCGGATTGCGTTATCTGTTGCAACAAACAGCGCGACCTATCAGTCAGTCGCAGATTCGGCTCGACTTCGCGATCAAGGCTTAACAAGACACGAAATAGGCAAGCGTTTGCGGCCAGTCGTTTTTGGATTGCGGGTAAAGTATCGGAGGGATAAAGGGATGCGTTGGCTTTGCACCAATGCTTGGCGGAAATCGTTTTCCAGAAAGGCTCAATTAACAGATTGAAGTCTAGTGGAGTTGGGTACATCTAAACGCTCGCAGCACAAGCTCAGCGCGGATTCTCAATATGGGCCAGCACAAGTGCGAGATCGGCTGGGGTGATACCGCTGATGCGACTGGCTTGATCAAGGCTGGCAGGGCGGACTTTCGTTAGTTTCTGCTTGGCTTCGATGCGTAGTCCCGTGATGCGTTCGTAGTCGAAGCGTTCCGGGATACGTTTTTCGGACAAACGACGTTGACGCTGAACTTGAACTTCTTGCCGTGCGACATAGCCTTCGTATTTTACGTCCCACAATACTTGATCAGCCACTTCAGGCGAACATTCTCGTAACTCGGGGAGGAGCGCAGAGATTTCTGGCCAACCCACATCACTTCGCTTGAGATATTTTGTACCGGTTACGTTTTCAATGCGAGCCGCGTCCAACGCGGCAGTCGCGGCATCGATCGCGAGCTCCTTCAAGTCCAAACGATCGATTCGATTCGAGTTGACTAGGCCGCACTCTTGTCCGATGCGAGTGAGTCGACGATCGGCATTGTCCTGTCGTAATAGTAAGCGGTACTCCGCGCGACTGGTAAACATCCGGTACGGTTCATCGACGCCGCGTGTTACCAAATCGTCGATCAACACGCCCATGTAGGCTTGATCTCGAGTCAGTACCAGTGGCGGTTTACCAGCCTGCTTGAGCGCGGCATTCGCACCAGCGATCAGGCCTTGCGCCCCCGCTTCTTCGTAACCGGTGGTGCCATTAATTTGTCCCGCGAAAAACAAACCGCTGACGAGCTTGCTTTCGAGCGTTGGTTGCAATTGTTCAGGCGGACAGAAATCGTACTCGACCGCGTAACCATAACGCATTATCTGAGCGCGCTCGAGCCCTGGGATAAATTTCAGTATGGCATCTTGGACATCTCGCGGTAGGCTCGTCGAGATTCCATTGACGTAAATCTCCGCCGTCTCGCGTCCCTCGGGCTCAAGGAATAATTGGTGGCGATCCTTGTCTGCGAATCGCACGATCTTGTCTTCGATCGAAGGGCAGTAACGTGGCCCGCGCGATTGAATTTGTCCACTGTACATCGGCGCGCGATGCAAATTGGCACGAATCAGATCATGGACCGCTTCGCAAGTATAAGTGATAAAGCAGGGCACTTGCGGATCGGGGAGCGAATCGGTCAAGTAAGAAAACGGAACCGGATCGTCGTCGCCAGGTTGCAGTTCAGTGGCAGCAAAGTCGATCGTCCTGGCATTCAATCGTGGTGGTGTGCCGGTCTTGAATCGCTCGAGTTGAAATCCCAAACGATTTAACGCACCGCTGATACCAGCCGAAGTCCCCTCCCCTCCCCTGCCCCCAGGCGTCTTCGCCTCGCCGGTGTGCATGATGGCTTGCAAGAACGTGCCGGTAGTCAGCACGACGGAGTCCGCGCGATACGTAGCTCCACCGCGTACATGGATGCCACGAATTTGCTGACGATCCTCTACTAGCTCGACGATCAAGTCCTCGACCAACTCCTGCACCAAACTGACACCCGGATAGAATTCAATTGCATGCTTGATGAATTGCTGATAGCCACGTTTGTCCGCTTGAGCACGGGGACTGTGCATGGCAGGCCCTTTGCGGCGATTGAGCATTCGAAACTGGATGCCGGTCGCATCGATGGCTTGTCCCATCAAACCGCCGAGCGCGTCGATCTCGCGTACGATCTGCCCTTTCGCCACGCCGCCAATGGCGGGATTGCAGCTCATCTGCCCGACGGTGTCCAAGTTACCGGTCAAAAGCACAACGCTTGCTCCCGCGCGCGCGGCCGCCGCGGCTGCTTCGGTACCAGCATGCCCCGCTCCGACCACAATCACATCGTACTGGTAACTTCGTTCAGTCATAGATTGTGGCAATAAAGGCTAGCAAATTGGGTTGAAAGGCTGCACGCAGCTGGCAGTCGCATATTTTACTTAAGCAATTCATTCGGTACGACCGATTCAATAACTACACTGTGAACGCTACTCATTCCTAATGAGAATACCCTAACCGGACGCAGGGACCAGTGGATGCGTCACATTGACGGATTTTCAAAGGGCCAGCCCCGCTTTCAACCAGAGCCCCGCATGATGCATCGAAAACCGAGACAATTTTACAGAAAGGCCCAGCGAGCTTGGTTAGCGAGCTCGCTCGCCTTGGCTCTGTGTGGCGGTGCGGACATTCGTCAAGCGACCTTTGCCCAAAGCCCAGATCCTGCTTCGGAAACAATGTACTTTCCCCATTCGCAATTCAAGATTCCATTCAACGTAGACGCGCGAGGCACTCAGCCCACTCAAGTCCAGTTGTGGGTTTCTACTGACCAAGGTGCGTCGTGGCAGATGCAGGGCTCTGCAAATTCGAGTCAAAAGCACTTCGATTTCCGGGCTGCTGCCGAGGGGCTCTATTTGTTCTCGGTGCAAACATTGGATGAGAACGGCAGAGCGTTTCCTAGTCCGCAGCCGCCAATGCGCATAATGATCGATACCACCAAACCACAACTTGCGCTGCGATCCGACGTGAATTCAAGCGGGCAAGTTGTAGTGGATGTTCGAATCAATGAAGAACATCTAAAAACCGACTCGCTGAAATTGCGTTACCGGACGGATCAAGATACGCAGTGGCAAGAGCTGGCTATCACCAACATAGTTGCTGCCGGGCAAATCTACGAAGGTCAAGCCATTCTTGAACTCAAGAACTGTCGCGAAGTAGGCTTTGTCGCGACTGTGGCTGACGAAGCAGCCAACATCGGTGAAGCTTCAACGCATTACGTCATGCCTCGGACGGCTGCCGCGCCGCAGGACATGAAATTGGCGAGTCAGCGAAACGGTACCGGTGAACCAACCCATCAAACGGGATTGATACCGACTCCGGGCGCTGTGGCATGGCCGACTTCGACGGTCGCTCAATCCCAACCCATCCAGAATCAACAAGCCCCAAATCAACAAGCTCAGAATCAACAAGCTCAGAATCAATCCTACCGACAGGGCGGCCTGGTAAATAATCCATCTGCAACCACCGTAACCAATCAACCAGGCGGTTGGTCCGTCAGCGGGCAGTTGGCAAGCGGTGGCGGATTAAGTCTCAACCCGCCCCAAAACCTCACACCCAACGCACCCACATCCCCAACTCCAAGCGTGATGGCTCCCAGTGCGGAAGAACTGCCTGCGCCGCGACCGGAAGGAAACTTGCCAACGAAACCGATTCAAACCCAGTTGGTTGACAAGCAAGCTGCAGATTTACAACCCAATCCCACACCAGCTAATGCGCCATTGGCAAATCGTTCGCTTCCTCCCAGCCAAACCTTCGAAAACGAAACAGCCCAATTGCCAGTTGGACAAGCCTTTCATTGCAACAGTCGCTCGTTCAGTCTCGACTATTCGCTCAACGCCGCGGCCGGAAGTGCGCTCGCGGATGTTGAACTTTGGGGCACCGAAGATGGTGGCAGCACCTGGCAAAAATGGGGCTCGGACCCAGACCGTCAGAGCCCGTTTGATGTTCAGGTCGGCAATGACGGACTGTTCGGTTTTCGGATGGTGATCGTGAGTCAAAATGGTAAGGTGAGCAACCGTCCGAAACAGGGCGATAGTGCCGATGCATGGATCAACGTCGACATGTCAAAACCCGTCGAGAAAATCACTCGCGCGGTCTATGGCGAAGGTCACGAAGCCGGCATGTTAGTGATCGACTACACCTGCACCGATGATAATTTGCACGAGCGACCGATCACTCTGTCCTACAGCGAGACGCAAAGTGGCCCGTGGGTCACGCTTGCTAGCGGCCTGAAAAACTCAGGCATTTACTTGTGGAAAGCGGATTCGAATCTGCCTGAGAACATTTTCCTGCGATTGGAATCCGTGGACAAAGCGGGAAATGTGGGCACACATACTCTCGATCTTCCCATCAATGTGCAGGGACTGTCGCCGCGCGGGCGCATCCAAGGTTTCCGGCCCATCGTTAATCCTGAGTAGCACTAAACTCGGTTCTTGCGGGACTGTGCTCTACGGTCGCATCCGGCAGATGCGACCCACCGTGGGTCACTCTTGCCGAGAGTGACCTTGCGCTATAAGTGCAGCCGCGCGATACTTCACTGCCTTACAATGAACCGGCCATTATTTCCGCAGGTTGCGAAAACCACCTTCGGGAACAGATTCGCCACCCAAAGCTCGAGCTATCGAGGAAAGGTTGTGGTCCATCATGCCCAGGTAAGTTCCTTCGTAAGTCCCAACATCACCCATTGCGTCCGAATACAACTCGGCAGCGATGGTCACCTTGTGGCCACGATTCTGCGCACCCAGTAGTAGTGATTCAATACTTTCTTTCGGAACGCTGCTCTCAACGAATACCGCTTTCACTTTTCGCTCGACGAGCATGTCGACCAGTTCATTCATTCGTTGCAAGCCAGCTTCCGATTCGGTACTAATGCCTTGGATCGCCTCTACTTCAATACCATACGCTTTGCCGAAGTAACGAAACGCATCGTGTGATGTAACCAGCACGCGTTGATCGGCTGGAATGCTGCCGACTTGCTTAACGCCGTATTGATGCAATGCGTCCAATTGCGTACGCAATGTTTGAGTTCGCATGAGATAATTCTCCTTATGTGCTGGATCGTACTCACTTAATTCGTTGCCGATCACTTGAGCCACCTCACTCCATAAACTGACATCCATCCAAACATGCGGGTCGGGATGTTCGTGACCGCTAGCCGTATTCCCGAGGCGTTCTGCGCTTAATCGCTCGGCCACCCCTACGCTGCGCTTTTTCTCATTCATTCGCTTGAGCGTTTCAGCCATTTTGCCTTCCAGCATCAAGCCGCTGTAGAACACCATGTCGGCTTTCATCAACGAACTAACGTCATCGCGGGTCGGTTTATACAAGTGCGGGTCTACGGTGGCACCCAACAATTGCTCAACGGCAACATGTTCGCCGCCAATTTCACGCACTAAGTCCGCCACCATGCCTACGGTTACCGTTGCGTGAATGGGATACTTGCCTTGAAACTGGCCAGTGATGGCGGCGGCTTTCTTCGAAGTCGAATTCGAATCGCCGCAGCCGGATATACCGATCAAGCATAAGCCCGTTATGACTGAAAATAAAAGACTTCGCATGATCGACTGTACTTTCCAAAATCGGTTAATCAAAATCGCAAAAT
>JAYVHC010000373.1:0-5738 GCA_043771575.1 Planctomycetia bacterium | reverse complement strand
TACATCCGTCGGCTACGGCGCGAGTGCGATGACACGCGTGCAGACCCTCGCAGGGCCGCCAAAATCGCGATAGGGCGGCTGGCAGCGGCACTGGGTCGGCTAGCATCGCCAGAGTCAGCTATAGCGCACCTGGACGCGATACGCGGCATCGTCGACGCTATGCCTACCGATGCATGACATCCCAGCCGGCGCGACGGCATGGAACGCGGGGGGCACACTATCTAGTCATACGGTCGTATCGTCGGCGCGCTGCCAGTGTGGTCAGCGGTGGCAGTGCGCCGAGTGTCGGGGCTACTGGGTATCGCGCCGAGCGCGGACTAGCGCGGCATGGCTACAGCAGGCGGTCGACGCTGGCGGCGTGGCGTGGTTCGCGCTGCTCACGATTCCTACGGCGAGCGATTGGCCGCGTGAGACTAGCGAGCTATGGCGGCGATGGCGGGCGCTGGGTCAACAGCGGACGCGCGAGCGACGGCGGACGACCAGCAGATCGGGACTAGTCGGGATTTGGTGCGGGATGGCAGCATTGCATTTGGTCAATCGCGTTGGGCGGTGGCAGCCACATTTGCACGCGGTAGTTGTCCAGGACGCTGAGAGCGACTCTACAGCGATCGTAGTCGCATGGCAGGCACTAGGCGACGGATTCGCAGACCTAGAGCCAGCCGCGAGCCTAGGGGCTGTGGTGCGGTATTCAATCGCTGGCGAGCTACCGGACGGCGATGACGATAGGGCGGCGCTGGCTCGCATGATGCGGGGGCAGCGCATGATTCGGAGAATCGGTAAATAGTTCTTTAAAAAAGGATAGAGAATGACAATTCGCAATCGGGGGCATCAAGTTGTTAAGCGGCTGCGGGACGAACACGGCGTCACAGTCACGGTCACGCGCGACGGCTCGCTATTGTTGGCTGCGATGGACTCGCGCGGTGTGAGTGTTGACGCTACGCGTTTGGCGCGAGTGTTCAAGCAAAGAATAGTCAACGAACTAATGCGAAGGGGTTCAGCATGCAACGCGAGTGCATAACGTTTTACGATCTTGATTGCCGACTGAACGTTTGGCCAATTGGTGAATGCGAAACGTTTCAAGGCTTTGCAGGCGAGACAATCTACGGTCGCGATGGTTGCTTCGTGTCGATGCCGATCTTTGCAGACGATGGCTTAGCATCGTGGCTAACGCTCGAGCAAGCATGCGAGCGTATCGCGGCAGGCGGTGCGATTCCGCCGGATCAATTGTTAGAATCGGTTGGCCTACGGGCGCGACAATCCGAAAAAACGACAAACAAAAGAAAGCGACGTAGCAAGCCGACTTATCCGCCGGGCAGTCATGGTTTGCGAGCGTTCAACGAATCACGACAGCGGCATCACGAGCGTGGAACGATAGGCGATTCGCCGGACTCACGCGAGACTCACGATAGCGGTCATCGATAGTGTTTACGGTAGGGACGGTGCGCCTATGCGGTGCCGTTTTCGTGCCTTTTGATAATGTATCATGTTGTTCGCGTGGCTAGGTTCGCTACCGACAAGCTGGACTAACTCGCTAGTTGCCGCGCGTTTTTTCTGAGTTGTGAAAAGGGTTAATCACGATGGCCTCAATCTGCAACGACCCGAATGGTCGACGTCGAATTCTGTTTGTTGACGCTGACGGCGCACGCAAAACCATTCGACTGGGAAAAGTCTCAAAAGCCGATGCTGCGACAATCAAGGGTCGCGTTGAAAAGTTACTTGCGTCCAAACTAATGGGCTCGCCTATCGATCGAGATACGGCGTGTTGGCTTGCGGGTGATGGGGCAAGCATGCGCGAGCGCTTGGAACGCGTTGGGCTTATCGAACCGCTCGATAAACCGAATTCGGGGCTGACGTTGGCGCAGTTCCTGACGCAGTTTGTCGAGCGCAATGGCGCGGACAAAAAGCCAGCGACACGCATTGTTTGGGGCCAAGTCGTCAAGATGCTCAACAAACACATGCCAGCGGGAATCATGTTGCATGAAGTGACCAAAGGCCATGCGAAGCAGTTTCTTGCGAAGTTGAGGAAGTGCGGAACACTTTCGCCAACAACGATACACAAGCGCGTAGGCTTCGCGAAGCAGTTCTTCACCGATGCAGTCGATTGGCAGTTGATCCCAGTTAACCCGTTCATGGGAATAAAGACTCAGGCGAGTTCCGCAAAAACCAACGTCGAAGTATCGCGCGAATCGATCGAGAAGGTAATGCGTCATTGTGATACCGATTGGCAAACCATCGTTGGCCTAAGCCGCTTCGGTGGCCTCCGTTGTCCGTCTGAGGTTCTTTCGCTGCGTTGGGTTGACATCGACTGGGAACTGAACCGCATGAGCGTTCCTGAACCGAAGGTAGAGCACCATGAGGGACGCGGGGTTCGGTCGGTGCCGATCTTCCCTGAACTACTTCCACTTTTACAAGCCGCTTGGGATGCCGCGCCCATCGGTGCCGAATACGTGGTCGCCAAGCAGGCCTACCGCGATGCTGCGATGCGTCCGGGTGGTTGGGCGAACGCAAACCTGCGGACGCAATTCGAGAAGCGACTAGCGAAAGCTGGCGTGAGTCCATGGGCAAGGTTATTCCACTCCATGCGCGCCAGTCGGCAAACCGAGTTGGAACCGGAATTTCCGCGCCATGTTGTCTGCGCATGGTTAGGCAATTCGTCTCAAGTAGCGGAGCGCAGCTACTTGCTAGTGACCGCTGCCGACTACGCCAAAGCGATCAAGCCGACAGGCGGCGCAGAAAGCGGCGCAGTAAACCTCAAAAGCGGCGCACAAAGCGGCGCAGCAGCCAACTGCACTGAATCGCACGAATACGAAAAAACCGTTGTGATTCCAAGGGAAAAGCATGTTTTCTCAGGGAATGACAACGGTTTCGAGATGGAGGTGGACGGACTTGAACCGACGACATCTTGCTTGCAAAGCAAGCGCTCTCCCAACTGAGCTACACCCCCGTAGGTGGCCGTGAGTGTCACGGCCTCAAACAATATGGCTGCCATAGGAATAATTCACAAGTGGGCGCGCCAGAATTCGAATCTGGGACCTCGTCGTTATCAGCGACGCGCTCTAACCAACTGAGCTACGCGCCCGTGAATTACCGTGAATTGCGGCCTGTTTTGCAAGCACAGGAAGCACTTATCACCCATTGCATGCCTAGATTGGCAGAATCGCAAATAACTGCGAAGACTGACTGACTAGTCTGGGAAATCGTAGCCAAAGGTTCAGGGATGTCAACCATTCATGGGTGAACTGGTGCGGCTGGTGCGATTTTTTCGCCTGTGGGAGATAGGCCTGTACGGAATTGGCGGCTTGTTCGGGGTTGCTTGTTCGGAGTTGCCTGAGCCAAAAAAGGGTCCCAAAATGGCGATACCGGCCAGGAGCTGCGGCATCGAGGCTCGTGTGCCCACGATTTTGGACGAAAATCGCGATTCCCGCGCAGCGAAAGAATTGCTAAACAATGAGGCTGGAACGATTTGCCGATACTATATGTACGGCAAAGCCAAGTGTCGGTTTGCGGGGAACCGGAGCCGAAGAGCCAATATTGATGAGTCATTATCTCCAAGGAGCAGGTGGGCATGCCAACCGTACATTCGAGCCGAAATTCATTGTTCAGTCGCTCCAGATTCACTCGTTCTCCGTCAGTGCGATACGCATTGTTGATGGCATGCAGCGCCAGTCTGGCGGCTACGGCGTCCGTTACGGCAGCGTTTGGTGCCGATTCGTCGGAGAAACTTTCCAAGGCGCTCGCATTCAAGCCACGACAAGCGGACGTCAACTATGATCAGGTAAAACCTGAGCAGATCTCCGAGTGTTCGCTGGAAGAGACCGTCCGCGAGGATGGAAAGGGATTTCTGGTTTCCGGTCCCGGTGCCGTGCCGCTGCGCTGGTTCGCTGACACCAATGGCGACAATCAACTCGACCGCTGGTGTTATTACAACGCCGGCGTCGAAGTCTATCGTGAATCTGACACCGACTTTAACCAGACCGCTGACGAATACCGTTGGCTGAGCACCGAAGGGTTGCGTTCAGGTAAGGACAAAAATGAAGATGGCGTCATCGACGCTTGGAACATGATCTCGGCCGAAGAAGTGACCGCTGAAGTGGTGCGCGCGACATCGAATCGCGAGCCAGAACGCTTCGAAAGGCTGCTCATATCGGAAAGCGAAATTGCCTCTCTGGGATTAGGCAAAGAGAAAGCGGAAATGTTGACACAACGAGTCGCCGACGCGCGGAAGCAATTTGCTGCTTGGACCGCAGGCCAAAATGTGGTCACGAAACAGAGCAAATGGACGAATTTCGGGGGCGACAAGCCGGGAATCGTGCCCGCAGGCACCGATGGATCGAAGAAGGATATTGTGGTTTACGAAAACGTCGTCGCTTTACTGGAAGATGCTGGCAAAGCCAAGCAACTCCTGGTCGGCACGATTATTCAAGTCGGTCCAGCATGGCGTTTGGTAGACCTTCCCAAGACCGTCGCCGAGGGTCAGGTGGTCTCAGATTCGGGAGTGTTCTTCAGTGTTACTTTCCAGCCGCGCGGCGCGAACAGTGTTCCCGAAACGACGGGTGGTATCAGCAAAGCGACGGAACGATTGGTCGGTGAATTGCAAAATGTTGACGAAAAACTGCAATCGACCAAATTGCCTGCGAAAGATAAAGCCGTCCTGCAGTCGCTGCGCGCCGATGCGCTTGAAAAGCTGATTTCGGCGTCCAGTGGTGAAGAGCGTTCATCGTGGATTCGTCAATTTGCTGACACCGTCAGCGCGGCAGCTCAGACCGGCGAATTTCCCAAAGGTGTCGAACGACTTCAGGACTTCGTCGCAAAACTCACGGATGCTTCCGCATCAACCAACGACATTGCCTACGTGGTCTTCCGAACCCTGACAGCTGACAATAACTACAAGATGCAGCAGCCCAAAGCGGACTTCGATGCGCTACAGAAAGCCTTTCTGTTTGACCTTGAGGAATTCATTGGGAAATACCCGACCAGTGACGATGCCGCCGAAGCGATGATTCAAATCGCGTTGTCAGCCGAGTTCTCCGGCGAGACCAAAGTCGCTGAAAAATGGTACGCACAAGCCGCCAGTACTTTCGGGAAAACGCTGGCGGGAAAAAAGGCCAGCGGGGCGATTCGTCGCTTAGGCTTAGTAGGCAAGAACTTCGGACTGGAAGGCAAACTGCTGGATGGTCGCGACTTCAGTTCCAAAGCCCTGCTAGGCGGCCCGGTCGTATACCATTGCTGGGCCAGTTGGTGTGAAGGTTGCAAAGCCGAGATGCGAGGGTTGAAGGAATTGCAAAACAAATACAGCAAAACCAACCTCAAAATCGTCGGTATCAACTTCGACAACACCAAACAAAAAGCCAACGAGTTCTTGACCGCCAATGCGTTCCCTTGGATGCAACTGTACGATGAAGGTGGCCTCGATAGCAGTGTTGCAGTCGCCTATGGCATCCTGACGTTGCCTGTGAATGTGATCGTCGACAAGAACGGCAAGGTCGTGAAGACAGGTGTGCATTGGACCGAAATCGACGGCATTCTTGAAGATTTGGTGAAGTAAATCGCGAGTCAACCGAAATCGAATTCACAGAACCGCTAGCGAAAGCTGGCGGTTTTCGTTTTTGACTGTAGCCGGATCGACTCCAGGCGTCCGTTAGCCCAACTTCCCCAACTGGATTTACGAAAAATTTCTTTGCGTCGGTTTACGTTGTAGATTCTTCCCACGGTGTCCGGTGGACGTGGGCTAAGGGTTA
>JAYVHC010000372.1:0-5867 GCA_043771575.1 Planctomycetia bacterium | reverse complement strand
AACGGGAAACCAAAGCACTGGTGGAATGATTAGGATGAAGAGTACGATTAAGATTAAGAAAGTAACCGTTCAAGGCCGAAGGCCGTGAACGGTTACCTTCTTTCCAAGGAACTAAGTTTTGAACGATTAAATCAGATCCGCTGAGTTGCAACCGGAAGGGTTGTTGCACTCCATCCACGACTCCAACGAAGGACCACAGTACTCCCTCCTGCAACGTCGCCAATTGCGGATCGTCGCTCAACTGAATGCCGCGAAGTTTCAATTCATTCTGCAAGCTCCAGACGACATTCTCGTTCCCGAGATTTGCGAAAGGTTGCTCACTGACAGTGAAGAGTTCTTTGGTCAGGCTTCGCGGATTGTCCGCCGACGCGCCAAAAACGGAAACTTTTTTATTAATGAGTTGAATACGAAATCGAGGCTCTTTAACCACATGTACGTAGCCGCTGAAAGTGGATTCTGCTATTGTCCAGCTTGCTTGATCCTTGCTTGCGGAGACAGCTACGTAAGGGGGTAGCGCTTGGCCAAGCCGACTCAAGCCTTCGCGAATAGCTGCGGGTAGTTTGTCGGAGCGTAGGTGGTTGCTCGCGTGGATCTGGCAAAATGCCTCGACTCGAAAAAGATCGGTCCATTGTTTTTGTTCAAGCCCATCATCCTGAGCATCGTAGAATCCTTCAGTGTCCAAGCAGACTATCTCTCCTCGATTCGAGACATACCATAAACGGTCCCGCTCAATTACTGGTGTCGAGCAGACGCCCTGGTGGGGCCAATCGTGGACGCGGCCGGTACTCAGTTTCTCGTTGGAGTGCTGCCAGAGAAAATTGCCTGTTACCTCTTCAAAGCAAAGCAGCACACCAAGATCAACATCAGGCGAATAACGCTCCAAGTATCCCGCGCCATTGTTGGTCCCCACGAATACCTTGCCGCCGGCCACCACTGGGTTTCCATACGCTTCGGATCCGAGCTTTACGGCCCACTTGATGTTCTTCGAACCAACGGGTTGTTGTCCTTTTTTCCGATGAATTCCCTGCAGCTCCCCCGCATTCCAGTGCGCGGGAATGTTCTGGCCAACCGGAGTATTGAGCCTCGCATTGGAGCCGCCCCACTGCGTCCAATCGGCTCGAGGCACAGCAGCTTTTAATGAATCAGCTTCCTGTGCAATTGCCCCTGCCTCATGTCGACACGCCAGAAATCCGTAAAACGCTAGCGACAATAAGACTGCAATTGATCGCATGATCTCAACCCTTCCCAGAGCTCGGCTCAAGTACTAAACGTGATTTGTTGGCGGACCATGATGATAAAACAAGTACGACTACTTTCGCAGATTTCGACAGATTCAAGGCTACATTGTAAACGTATTTCCCGTGCGAGATGGCTCAAATGCCATCTGGCTTGCTAATCGAAATAGTCCAAATCTTTCTCGAACCCACGACATTTTCCCGTAACGACGGATCGATCGGGATTCTTAAGTTCAAGCGCGGTGCAACGTCTCGCAGGGAAACTGTCCGGTCGACGGGAAGCCCAAATTCCTGGAGATAGCGTTCGACGCACGTAGTCGATTGAAAGGGATTGCTGGCTATGATCGTGCGCCCAGTCAGTTCAAATACTTTGCGGACACTCAGGGCTACTCCCGGATGACAAGCGAATAGTTCGTTAAGGTTCTCTTGCGTAACGAGATCGGTTATCCAAGTAACGTTGCGGCCACGGGATAACAGAGTGACCATGTTTTCGAGAAACTGTCTCAGTTCGCTGTTGGTAAAGTACAGCAGCAATCCCTCGGTTACTATGGTGAACGGCATATGCGTATCGACCGAATTGAGCGCCTCGAGCATACTTTCAAGCTCGAGCACGTCGGTCGCGCAATAATGCAGTACACCGCGATTCTCGGTTCCAGCGGCCATGAGCGAGTTCCGCACTATTTTAGCTTTACGGATCATCAACTGTGGCAAGTCGGATTCAATGTAGATCGTACCTGGGCTCAACTGCGACCATTGATATCCGCGGGGTGACACGCCCGCGGCGAATTCAATAATTTGGGAGGCTGACCCCGCTGCCATACCTATTGCTGCGTTCAACGCGTGATAACGACTTTGGAAGAGAGTGGCCATGGCCGCGTGCGTGGCGGTGTCGGTGATGCCAAGCTGCGCCAAGACCGCAGCCCCTTCCTGCCTGAACAATTCATCGCCATCAAATTGCAGCGTTTGGTCGAGTCCACGCAAGTATGCGACCACCTTGGCTGTGGGACTGACCGGATCAAAGGTCGCGTTGTCTCGCTTGGATTGGTGCAGTAGAGAGGGTTGAATGCTGAATCGCAACCGCCTCGTCGAGTCGCGAACAGCGGCCGGCAAGCGAGCTTCAGCCGTCAAATAGGAATCCTGTTGAGATTGGACGGAAGTAGCGTCTTCAGTCGTATCCACCTGCTCGCGATGCTTGAGCACCAAGTGCTGTAGTTGTTGTAAGCCGCGGAGCCTGGAGTTTTGCTCGTCGAGTGAAAGATTTGAAGCATGGTCCGCGCTGGTCAGGGCGTCGAGTTCAACGAAAAACCAATCCTTGATTGGATCGCCTAGTGGAAGGGCGTCAATGGACCGCTCGACTGCTCTTGCCTGGCATGTCAACTGTTGTTTTAGGCATATGTTGCTCATTGAAAGCTTACCTTAATGGGTTTCATTAGCACCTGTTTATCAGCGATTACCCAACTGCTCCCAGTTCCCTGAAATCTAAAAAGCGAGTTTACATTCCAGCTGCTTTATCATCCGAATTAGTGAGCGTAGGATTAGGCAGAGCATCCCAAATGCGTATCTCGCCGGGGCGAGGCCCTGACCAATGTCCACTGGCCGATGCTAGCCGTTTCCCATCGGGACTAAAGGCGACACAGAATACTTGATTCGAATGGGGGAAAACCAAAAGTTCGTCGCCGGGCCCGTGTCCCAAATGCGTACGGTTTTGTCGCCACTACCAGTTGCAATTTCGCGCCCGTCAGGGCTGAATGCCACACCATATACGCTTGTTACCAAATCTTTGTCGGCATAGTCACGGTGCATTTGACTGGTTACTGTTCTTATGAGTTTGCCCGAGCGTGCATCTCGCAGCTGCACGAACTCGCCTTTGCGTTCGTTGGTAACGAACCGAGTATCGAGCGCCAGTGCCAAAAACTGCTCATCCGGACCAATTGCAAGGCGCCATGCGGCTGGTGAAATCCTTGTGCGAAAAACTTCTCGTTCGGTCGTTACTTCCCAGGCAGCAAGTAACCCTCCACCACAGCCATAGACTGCCTCTCCACTTGGACTAAAAACTGCATAGACAGCGTCGTTGAATTTATGTAGGCGGCTACCCGTGGACGCATCTAGAATTATTGCCCCACCCGATCCGGCTACAAGCAAAAGTTCTCCGCCCGGATGAAATGTCAAACTGTGTACTTCACCTGGCATGTCTTCGATCTGCAGGACGAGCTGTTGGCCGGCAACATTCCAAATGCGAACTGTGCCACCCCTGCCAGCAGCGGCAACTTTGGCACCGTCTGCTGAAATGGCAACCGCCAATACGGGCAACGAACTTGTGGCAGCGAACTCGGCGCTAAAGATCTGAGTGCCGTTTTCTACATCGAGTACCCGCACCTCTCCCAAGTGTGGTTCGACTTTTACGCCCGCGTGCCGGCCCCCACCACTGACTAAGCGTTTCCCCAGTCCATCGAACGCGCAGCAATAGGCCGCATCTGAGTGCATTTCTCGTGTTTTAACTTCCCATGCGGGGGATATATTCCAGACTTTGACGTTGGACTCGTCTGCGGATGCCATCCATGTTTGTGAGCGACAAAACACAACATTTGACACGATGCCCGAATGCCAGGGCAGGGTACGCAGACAACGTCCGAGGTGCACGTCCCAAATTCTCACAGCCCCGTCCGAACTCGACGACGCAACCAAACGCCCATCACTGCTAAACGAGACAGCATAAACACCACCATAGTGCTCGGAAAGCGTTTTACGAATCCGACCGCTGGCAAGGTCGACCAGTAACAGCGAATCGGACTGAGCCACTGCCAGGGTCTGACCGTCTGGACTGTACTCTAAATCATGAACACCGGGATTCATCTTACCTTCGAGTAAGACGTCGAATTCTAACAATTTCGGGAACTCGCTATTGCTAGACTGGGGCATTTCCTTACCACTTTTCGTATTCCAGAATCTCAGTAACGGTGGCTGCTCCGTACCCGTCACCAGTGTCGTGCCGTCAGGGCTAAACGCAACGCTCAAGACTTTTGTCAAATTGTGTTCCAGCAAGTGTGTCGTCTCGCCAGATTCCAAATCCCACATGCCCACCTGGCCGCCACTTGCAATTGCTGCATGCCTGCCATTAGGCGCTACAGTAACATCATTGCATTCAGTGTTAGCATCGAACTGCTTCAACTGCTTGCCGTCCGCAATGTTCCAAAGACGAGCAGTCCCATCTTCCGAAACAGAAACAAGTCGGTTGGAATCGACAAATGCAAGTCCAAGAACGGGCTTCGTATGCCCGAGTAGGTCGCACCTGTGTGCGCCCGATGGAAGCTCGTAGAGAGTAATTATCTCGTCCATGCTAGTCGCCAACGTTTTCCCCGTCAGATCGACGCTAACGTGTTTGGAGCCTTTCAGGGTTAGAAATTCGGGGTGGCACAAACGCTTTGCATATCGCCAGGACCATCCGCGAATCTCCTCGGGAAACTTGCTCAGGTTCTCTTCAGCTAGGGCGAGCAGGTTTCCCTGCGTTTGAGCATGAGCGAGCTTAAGCAGGGATCGATAGAGAGCGACCTGCTGCTCACGCAGTCTTGTGGTTTGCTGCCCAAGAGAATCAGATAGCAAGCTTAGCTGTTCATTCGCTGCCTTGAGATTTTCGGCACGTTGAATCGCCAATTGCCCTTGCTGCTCGGCCAATATGCGTTGTTCATTCGCCTCGTTCCTCAACTGAATGGCCTCCGTTTCGCGAAGAACTGCCCGCGTTCTTTCGCTTTTCTCTGCCATCGCTCGCTCGTTCGCCTCGACCGCAAAGTAACCCGCCGCGGCACTGCCAACAACAAGAGCAAGTGCCACTGCGACGCAAAGAGACGACACGGTGGGATTCCGCCAACACCAACGCAATACCCGAGCCGAACGGCCAATTGGTCTAGCCAGGATCGGCTCACCGATTAGATATCGCTCCAATTCCTCAGCCAGAAGTTGGGCAGTCCCATAGCGACGATGAGGTTCCTTCTCCAAACACTTCAGACAGATCGTCTCCAAGTCCTTGGGTACACTCGCATTGAGTGTGCGCGGCGAAGCGGCCTCGGCGTGAATGACTTGCTCGAGCGTTTTAAGGACCGATTCAGCGCGGAATGGCGGACGACCAGTGAGGCATTCGTAGAGGATCGCACCGAGCGCATAGACATCGCTGGCTGGACCAATCAAGCCACGCTTGCCTTGTGCTTGTTCCGGTGGCATGTAGCTCGGAGTTCCAAGAATCTGTCCGGTCTGGGTGAGCCCTTGATCTCCGTCAACGCGCATCGCCAGTCCGAAGTCCGTGATCTGAACTTGATTTTCTTGATCGATCAGAATGTTGGATGGCTTCAGATCGCGATGTAGGAAACCTTGCTGATGCGCGTAGTGGATGGCCTCAGCCATCTGACGGACATAGTTAGCAGCAGTTTTCGCAGGCAGCAGATTTAGCCGGAGGATTGTCGAAAGGTCGTTCCCCTCGACGTAGTCCATCGAAAAGTAATGCCAGCCCTCGTGCTGTCCGACTTCATGAATCGACACAATATTCGGATGCTTCAAACTGGCGGCGGCCTGAGCTTCAGATTGAAAACGCTGCACGTCCTGTTCGTTAGCTAACCGCCCTGCGACAATCATCTTCACCGC
>JAYVHC010000371.1:0-9515 GCA_043771575.1 Planctomycetia bacterium | reverse complement strand
ATCTTGCTGCCGTTGAGCGGTTTCTTTTGAGTGTTGAGAGCTTCAGCAAGTTTGCGAATGACGTGCTGCGGCATGCTGGTATTAATTTCGCCAGCGAGTTCGATGAAGCGAGTGGCTTGGCCGTACTCGCGGGCTTTCCAGGTGAGGTAAAACGGATCGATGGGGATGCAGTGTCCGCCCAGGCCGGGTCCGGGATAAAAGGGCATGTAGCCGAAAGGTTTGGTCTTAGCGGCTTCGATGACTTCCCAGATGTCGATGCCCATAGCCCCGTAAACGACCTTCAATTCGTTGACGAGTGCAATGTTGACGCTGCGAAAAATGTTTTCTAGCAGCTTGGTGGCTTCGGCGGCGCGGCAACTGGATACGGGTACAACGCGCTCAATCGCTTTTGAGTAAAGCGCTACCGCTTTATCTAAGCAGGCAGGTGTAAGGCCTCCCACTACTTTTGGGATTTTGGCTACCTTGCTGTCCGGATTACCTGGATCCTCGCGTTCAGGTGAGAAGGCAAGATGGAAATCCTTGCCCGCAATCAGGCCAGAACCCGATTCGAGTACGGCGCGGAGGTCTTCGTCGGTTGTGCCAGGATAGGTGGTCGATTCAAGAACGACGAGTGTATTGGGTTTCAAGTGCGGCGCGATGGCTTCGCCCGTCTTGATGATGTAAGAAATGTCCGGTTCGCGGTTTTTATTGAGCGGTGTAGGAACGCAGATGACTATTGCAGTGGCTTGACTAACCTGGGAGAAATCAGTGCTAGCCGATAAGCGCCCTGCCGTCACCTGTTCGGCGACCGACTCCGTGGCAATATGGTGAATGTAGGATTTGCCGGTGTTGATCGCATCGACCTTGACGGAGTCGATATCGAGACCGAGAACTGTAACGCCGTTGCGGGCGAATTGGAGGCAGAGCGGGAGTCCGACGTAACCGAGGCCGATAATTGAGATCATAAAATTAGTTGCGAGTTGTTAGGGTCTAGATGGGAAATGGTTTCTTTTCGATGGTCAGTTGCAGGAATTCTAGAAGTTCTTTGCCGCCATCGGGGTAGACTAGGTCGCCCAGTTCTTTGAGTACCACTTGGTCCAGCGTTGACGCATTTGGACCCATGATGCGGCGCAGATCACCAGCGTCATACGATTTCTTTTCCCATTCTCGGTAGGGAGAGACCAAGGCGGCGAATTTACTGGCACAGGCGGCTTCGATGGTTGGTATACGATGACCGGTCGAATCGTCGAGCTTATGGTAACGATCTAAAATGGCTTGGTAACAGGGATTCGAGGGCAACATGGCATCAATGACTTGCTTCATCTCGCCATCAATGGCCACTTCGCCTGGATCTCGAAAGCGCACGACCACTTCGCGCCGGTCGATTATCAACGCTGGCCATCGATTGCAAATGGCTTCAATAACTTGTTCAATCTCATCTTCGCCAACCAAAATATCGACATCTTGCGTCGCTCTTGGCATGGCCAGATAGCCTACGTAACCATACAGTCCCATCAAAACCCAACGACGTATCTGGGCTTGCTGGAGAACGTCGATAACTTCTTGCGGTTCCACCTGCTGGCTCCCTCGTCGATGATCTTTTCGGTAGCTGCGAATAATCGCCGTGGAGGTCATGATACCGCTGCGGTGCCCAACCGGCTTTGTGGGTAAACCGATATCGTGACTGAAGTTCGATACGTGCGGCATCGTCTGCTTGAGCGTCGCGATGATGCGAGCGTTTCGTTCTTCGGTGGAAAGCATGTAAGTTGCGAGTTGCGAGTTGCGAGTTGCGAGAGAGATCTTTCTAGCTCTCCGCTTACTAGTTTTTTAATCGATTTCGTTGGCGTTGGATTAGGGCGCCTATCATTTTGCCGAGTTGCTTGGCTTCGTCTGCCCACGTTAGGGCTTGGTCACGCTCGCTGCTCGTCACTCGCTACTCTTAGCAGATAGTCCCGAAATTCGTTGGTGTATTGGTTGGCGAGTTGTGCCAGCTGCGGTGAGTCTATGAAATTGTTCAGGTAAGCGATTTCCTCTAGGCAAGCGATTTTGAGTCCTTGGCGTTTTTCGATTGCTGCCACGAAGTTGCAGGCATCTAGCAGTGAATCCTTGGTGCCAGTGTCTAGCCAAGCGAATCCGCGTGAAAAGAGCTCTACGGACAATTCGCCGCGCCGTAGGTATTCGCGATTAACGTCAGTAATCTCCAGCTCGCCACGCGGTGATGGTTTTAAGTTGGCGGCGACGTCAAGTACGCTGTTGTCGTAGAAGTACAGTCCGGGTACGGCGTAGTTTGATTTGGGTTGTTGCGGCTTCTCTTCGATCGAGATCGCTTTGCCTGCGGCGTCGAATTCTACCACTCCGTAGCGCTGCGGATCGCTGACCGGGTAGCCGAAAACGGTAGCCCCTTGGTGGGTTACGGCTGCAGCGAGCAACTTGCGCAAGCCTTGACCGTAGAAGATATTGTCTCCCAGAACCAACGCGACGCGTTCTGAGCCAACAAAGTCTCGACCAATAATAAAGGCTTGAGCCAGTCCTTCCGGTTTTGGCTGTTCTGCATAGATGAACTGCATGCCGAGTTGCGAGCCGTCTCCGAGCAGTCGTTCGAACGCGGGGAGGTCATGCGGCGTGGAGATGATTAACACCTCTCGAATCCCAGCCAGCATGAGCGTCGACAGCGGATAGTAGATCATCGGCTTATCGTAGATCGGAATCAGTTGTTTACTGACTGCACGAGTGATCGGATGTAAGCGAGTGCCGGATCCACCGGCTAGAACGATGCCTTTCAATTTAGTTCCTAGATGCTAGAGGCGAGTGGCTAGAAAGTTGCGAGTAGCTAGAGGGCTGCGATCCAGGATTTCAAAGAGCGTTCAATGGCTTCGTGGACTTCAGAGATGGCGATGCCTGTGGCGCGAAGCTTGGAGTTGTCGAGAATACAATTGGATCGTGGCGTCTTGGCTGCCACTGACATGAACTGAGCTTCGCTGCTGAAAAATTCAAAATGTTTCTCAATTCCGAGTTGGCGTTTCAAGTGTGCGACAACTTCTCGGGCGGTCACGGCACCGGTGTTCGTGACGTTGTAGGTCCCGTACGGAACTCGGCGCTCCCACGACTGCCAGCATACGTCAACGAATTCATCCAGTTGAGTAATCGAGTTCGTCGCGTCCAGCAGGCGCTCGTAGCGCATCAGCTTACTAAGGTAGTTGCGACCAGAGTCGACATGGTCGAATGGAATTCGTAGCCGCCATACGTACGCGCTGTCGCTGCCAGCCAAGCATTCTTCGCCGAGTGCTTTGCAACCGGAATAGAAGCTGCAATTGTTTGTTCGGAAGCAAAAGTTTGCCGGATCGTCCTCCGTGAATCCGAAGCCATCCGACCGACAACCGGTGTAAATACAGCCTGATGAAACATGGCCCCAGGTAATCCCCGCCAACTCGCAGGCCTCGCGAATGACTCCAGGCAATACGGCATTACCCGCCAGACAATCGGCTTTGTGCAGCTCACAGGCATCGACATTGGGTTTGCCTGTGTAACCAGCTGCATTGATGAGGAAAGTTGCCTTCGATTGTTGAATCAACCGAACGAGGTTGTCGCGCTGAGTGTAATCGACTTCTGCGCGTGCCACGGATCGATAGGCAATCGATCGCGCCTCGAAATAGCGGCAGAAAGCATTTCCAATGTAGCCTGAACCACCAAGAAGTAGAATCATGATTTCAATGCGGCTAGAAACTAGGTTCGAGCGGCTAGTTTTCCTTGGCGTTCTAGTTGGTAGGTGCCGGACAAGATGTCTTGACACCAAGCGTCATTATCGAGGTACCACTGTACAGTCTTCCGGAAACCAGAGGCGTGGTCTTGTTTTGGAGTCCAAGCCAATTCGCGTTGGATTTTTGACGCGTCGATCGCGTAACGCATATCGTGTCCCGGTCGGTCGGTAACAAAGGTGATGAGTTCCGAGTAGCTAGATGCTAGCGGCGAGTGGCTAGATGGGGTCTCACTACCCGGAGTACCTTTTTGTGCATCGCGGCGAGGGGCGAGGTCATCAAGAATGTCGCAGAGAAGTAGTACCAAATCGATGTTTCGTTTTTCATTGTTACCACCGATGTTGTAGGTTTCACCAGGCTGGCCCTTTTGAATGACCAGCGATAGGGCTTCGCAGTGGTCTTCGACGTACAGCCAATCTCGAATGTTTTCGCCTTTGCCGTAAATCGGTATCGGCTGGGCACGAAGGCATTTAAGAATGACAACGGGAATCAGCTTTTCTGGGAACTGGAACGGGCCGTAGTTATTCGAGCAATTGGTGACGATGACGGGCAAACCATATGTATCGAACCAAGCGCGAGCTAAATGGTCCGAAGCGGCTTTGCTGGCTGAGTACGGCGAATGAGGATCGTAACGCGTGGTTTCCGTAAAGGCCCCCGTGGGTCCCAGCGAACCATAGACTTCGTCGGTCGAAACATGGAGAAAACGAAACTTGTTTGCGTTTCCGGCATCGAGCGATCGCCAATGTTCGAGCGCAGCTTGGAGGAGGTTCAAAGTTCCGACGACGTTCGTTTCAATAAACTCGCGCGGTCCGTCGATGGAACGATCTACATGGCTTTCCGCAGCCAAATGCATCACTCCATCGGGTTGGAAGTCGCTGACAGCAGCGCGGATGGCTTCAGCGTCTGTTATGTCAACATGCGCGAAGCGGTATCGATCGCAGCCTGCCACATCACTTAGCGAGTTCAAGTTCCCCGCGTACGTCAACTTGTCAACGTTCAGAACTTCGTGGCCGGATTTGAGCATCAGCCGAACGAGGTTCGACCCGATGAATCCGGCACCGCCAGTAATTAAGAGTTTCATGATAAAGAGGGTGTAATTAAGCTGCGAAAAAGTTAGGATTGTTCTTGTTGAGCTTGAACGATCAAGTCTTGTAGCTCTGTCGCGTACGCTGGGTGAATCTGGTTCAGCTCTCGTAAAACTTGAGGCATGTCGCTAGGCTTGACTTTGATTAACTCAATTAAGTCGGCGATGTCTTTGGCGCGATGCGCACCGAGCTTTAGCTCAAACAAGCCTGCTAAGCTGATGTAGACCAATGCATCGTCTACGGCACCGTATTGAGCAGGATGTCTAATTGCAACAGGAGCAGGTTTGGAGGTCGTGCCCGGGATGCCAGCTTCGGGCATTAGGTCGACTTCGATCTTCGTCTCGAAATGAATTAATTTCGGCCATATTCCCGATCGAACTTCGACTACTCCGAAACCGCAAAGCGGCGCGATCCGCAACAATTCTGCTTGACAGTCCGCAGGAATCACGATGTCCACATCTTGCGTAACTCGACCCACGTATCCATGGTGCCAAACTGCCCATCCGCCTGCGACTGCTGCTTTCGCATGAATCGAAATGAACAGGCGCTCCAAGTCTCTAACTACTCGTCCGTAACGGCCTGGAAGTTCGTTTGGGTGCTTTGCTTTTTCAGATTCGAGCGTCAAAAGACTATCGGCGAGTTCTAGTTGTTCAGTGAGCGTCACGATGTAGCTGCAAGCCGACCCCTCGGCGAGTTATGAGATTAATACAAGTAGCAACTTAACATGGTAAAGGCGAGAATCCTAGCCATCGGCGCAGACTTCGTTCCCGTGGGTGGCGTGAAACCTTTCATTTTTCGCCCCCATACGCTTGCAATGGATTTGGCGTTTGCGTTTTTTTGCAAGCTCTTGCGCTGCATCTGCCCATGGAGCTGGCTACCAATTTCGGTAATAGATTGTAGGTCCTGGGTAGGATTTGTCGAAGCGACAGGGCTGTTTTTTTGCCGCTTAGTGCAAATGTCATAATGGAAATGCGGGTGGTTTGCGTTGTTTGGCGCAGACAGGGAATGACGCGAAAGAATAGCTCACTATTGGGGGGCAACGCTGCGATTGGCGGAGCCCTCCCTAAAATCTGAATTGACAGCGAATGACAGGATTGTCAAAGTCCGCTCATCGCAAACCTTTCCAGGAGAAGCTCGGTGCAAACGGATTTTACGATCGGCAAATGCACGCGGCGGTGCGCCGTTTCTGGCCAACCGCTGGCGCCGGGGAAGTGCTTTTATTCGGTGGTGGTGGGTGAGGGTGAAGCTCTGGTCCGACGCGACATTTCTGCCGCAGCGTGGACCGGACCGCCGCCCCATGCCATTGGATGGTGGCGGGTCAAGATGCCGGAAGCCGCCGCCAAGAAGTTGCAGCCGGCGCCAAATGGGGTACTTCTGGATACGCTTACCGAATTGCTCGAGCGACCGGGAGCGGAAACACTGGCCTACTTGTTAGCGCTCCTGCTCTGTCGTCGGAGGGTGCTGGTCGACGAAGCACCTGCTCACGAGGAAGCTGTCGACGGACAGTTGGACTCGTTTTGGCAACTGATTTATCCGCCCGATGGTCGGCAGTGGACGGTTCCTGTTGCAATTCCAGCCTCCGATCTGCTAGAAGACCTTCAATCGCAGTTGAATTCGCTGCTGTTTACCGAAATCTAACCACAGGCTAGCGGCCTATGCCACGGCGCGACACTCGGCTTCAAACGCGACACGCTGTTCTGACACGCAATGCGATCGCATTTTGGTGGCTATTTTGTATATGCTTTTTGTCGGGCGGAGCCACTTGTGCTAAGCGTCGGCCGGTTGCAGAGTTCGCGTTGCCGGTCGTATTCACTCAAACACCGACATTGCAGCAGTTGATCGACCACACCAACCGCAGCCTAGCGATCCAGCGCATTGAATCCAACACGCTGACGATCACCAGTCCTGGGCTCACTGGGCAGCTCAACGGGAATCTTCAATGGGAGCGACCACACAACTTCAATCTACAAGCTTACATGGGTTCGCGTGTTCTCGGCACCGTGCTGGCCGCGGGCAGTAACCGGGACATCTTCTGGTTACAGAGCCAAATGCCGCCACCGCCAACTCTGTACTACGCTCGGCACGACGAATTCGAAGCGCAGCTTGGGCCGAGGCGTATTTTGCCGGTTTCCCCGCTCTGGCTGCGCGAGGCGCTCGGCATCGTCGAGTTTGATCCCTCCTTCGAACACGAAGGACCCCTTGTTCGCTCCGACGGTAAACTGGAAGTCCGTTCGTTAATACCTTCGCCGCGCGGTCCTTATCATCGAGTGGTGATCTTCTCGCCGAACACACTTGCAGTCGAAGAAACTAGGCTCTACGACCAGTCACGCAAACTGGTCGCCAGTGCTCAGCAAAGCGAACACGAGTACTTTTCAGCGATCCCAGCCAGTTTGCCGCACAAAGTGATCGTTGAGTTGATACCCGATGATGGAAATACGCTATCGTTCACCATCGACATAGGTTTTTATCTGCTGAACCAGATCGCCAACGCACAGACAAATGCATTCACGCTGCCCGATCCAACGGGGCTGTCGACGGTTGATTTGGTGCAGGCGAACGCGCAGATGGGCCAGCCTACGGTCCCGGTCCCGCCCGTCTATCGGTCAAGCAACGCAGCGGTATATCCAACGTCCCTAGAAAGTTTCCGGCGCTAGTGAAATTACCGCCGCTAACACAATACAAGCCCGACGCGCAAGCGAGGGAACGGATTGGCAATTAATGGAAATCATGATCAAGCGTCGGTTTTTGAAATTCCGTTTGTTGTGCGTTGGAGCCGTGCTTTGCTTGGTGCCAGTGGCATTTTCCGCGACAGAAACGAGTGCGCAGACACCTAGACTACAACAGCGAACAGTGCCGACTGCGTTGGTAACTGAATCAAGACAATTGAACTTTGCCGTGGCTGACGACCTACTGCCCGAGGAGCGCACGAACATTGCCGTTTACCAGCGTTGCAATCGTAGCGTCGTAAACATCTCCACTAGTTCACGCATGGATTCTTTCTTGACGGTCTCTCTGAAGAAGGGTACCGGCAGTGGCTCAGTTCTCGATCAATCTGGCACCATTTTGACAAACCAACACGTGATCGATGGCGCCAAGGAGATTACCGTCAGCCTGTCCAATTCAAGCTCGTATTCAGCGGTTCTGGTTGGCGAGGATCCCGATACGGACATCGCCATTCTGCATATCAAAGCTCCTGCCGAGCAACTCGAACCGATTGCCTGGGGTGATTCGCAAAACTTGAAAGTCGGGCAACGCATTTACGCGATCGGCAATCCGTTTGGACTGGAACGCACCATGTCAGCCGGAATGATCTCCAGCTTGAATCGCCAGATTCCGTCGCGCGAAGGCCGCATGATGCGATCACTAATTCAAGTTGACATGTCGCTTAATCAGGGCAATTCGGGTGGTCCGTTGCTGAATACTCGCGGCGAACTAATCGGGATGAATGCAGCCATTATGAGCAGCGATGGCGACAGCGCGGGCGTCGGCTTTGCAATTCCTTCGTCAACGATTCAGCGTGTCGTCAGCAAACTGGTCAAATACGGTCGCGTGGTGCGCCCGACGATCGGGATCACACGAGTTTACGAGAAGGAACAAGGGCTGCTCATCGTCATCGTTGCGCGCGGCGGTCCAGCTGACGCGGCAGGTTTGAAGGGATTCAGTTTGGTCACCAAGCCGCGGGTTGGGCTTCATCGACCAGAACCTTCCATTGACACATCGTCGGCTGATTTGATTCAAGCCATTGATGGCACGCCGGTAAAAACCGCCGAAGAGTTGCTCGAGATTCTCGAGAACAAAAACCCAGCCGACACGGTGGTGCTCGACATTATCCGCAACGGAAAATCCATGCGAGTTCCCCTGAAGCTCGGCTCGTCCGAGTAGCCTAGGTCCTGGCTTTTAGCTTTCCCAAATACATTTGGAGAAAGCGGCTTTGTGTTTTGATCGCTCGGACCAATGTCCAAACATGGTCGGGCGAAAACTCACAGGGCAGAGTGTCCGCTAACTGATCAAGCTCTTCTGACACCGCAGCATGCTGCTCGGTGGCGGATTTCAGTTGCACTGTCACAGCTTCGCAGTGCGCATGCAGCGCCGTGGCATCGAGTTCGCTGAGGCTATCGACCCGCAAGGAGATGAGAAAGGCCATTCGCAGCAACTCAGATTCGTCGCTGTGACCACAATAACACGCCAGTCGTTCGATTAGTTGGTTAATTTGCATAACTCGATGGGGCAAAGGAGTTCGCGGATTCGCCGTGGCAACTTTGTCAGGCTCAAGATGAACGCGAAAACCTACCTTACGCACCACGCACACGGATCATGACCAACCTTCAAGGGCAGCATTAAGGGCTGCCTCGCCAGTTTGCCGTGCCAATCGAATGAACGGTAACGATTTTATGGGTTGATCGAACGGCCGTCCTCACCGTTTCCGGGCTTCGATACTGATACCCGAGCAGTTGAGGACAACTGCTCTACACTTAATTACCCGAGCAGTTGGGGACAACTGCTCTACACTTGACAGATCAGCAACGGCAGCAAAAAACGCTCGATTTACGTCGCCAGCGCTTGCATTGGGAGTGCCTGGCAGCGTAGCATGAAGCCCGAAATCCTGCCGGAAACGCGATGCACTGCGTTCCTCACTATTCAATATTTCTTCCCACCTGCTGCCTAGAGGTCCTAAATGCCGAACCGTAAAACGCAA
>JAYVHC010000370.1:0-4046 GCA_043771575.1 Planctomycetia bacterium | reverse complement strand
CCCGCTTTGACAACGGTGCAACGCCCGTCTTTGGCACACAAGTAGAGGTTTCCGCCAGCATAAATTGGACTGGCGCGATGCTGCACGGAATGCGTCCGCTCAAAGTACACTTCCTTGCCAGTTTGCAAGTCCATACACTGCAGTTTGCCGTCTTTGTGCAAATGGTAAACCAACCCATCGACGGCCACGGGAATCGAGACGTCGGGAGAATTCGCGATGGTCCAGCGAACGATACTTTTCTTGTCGGAAACGTCGCCTTGTAATTCATCGCTGACGTTGATGGCCAGTGCCGGACCTTCTTTGCACGTCGGAATAACGATCAAGCCCGGAATCACCAATGGCGAAGCGACGAAGCGGAAAGTCGGATCGTGTTGCTTGCTGTTGTGCTGAGTCGGTCCATTGAGCTGTCCAAAACGCCATAGCTCTTTGCCATCGTCGAGTGAATGGCCGGTCGTGCAATCCGCACCGTGTACAACCAAGAACTTGCGTTTACCGTCATTGTAAACAAACGGTGACGCGTAAGAGTGTTTGCATTCAAAGTCGGCATTGGTTACTCGGTCGACTTCCCAAACAGTCTTGCCGGTTAGTTTGTCCAGCTTGATTACTTTGCCAGTCCGCGTGTCATCGTCGAGGCGCATGGTGCCATGAATCAATTGCAGATAAAGGTGATCGCCGTCGAGAACTGGCGTGGAAGTCAAGCCGAATTGGATATCCAATTTTCCAAAACGCTCGCCGACATCGAACTTCCAAACTTCATTGCCATCGAAATCAAAGCAAGCCAAGACTCCCGTCGAGAAAAAGACCCAGACATGCTTGCCATCGGTTGCTGGAGAGGGAGACGCCGAGTTGCCTTCGCCGGCGCGTGCGTCTTGATTGCCGCTGGCAACTTGTTTTTTCCAAAGTTGTTTCCCGTCGTTGGCAGAGATGCAAAGCAGTACCAATGCGTCATCATCGGCCGAAGTAACAAACAGTTTGTCGCCCCACGCAACTGGAGTGGCACCGCCTTGGCCGGGTAAAGGAGATCGCCAAGCAATATGTTCGGTTTTTGACCACTTCGTGGCGACAGATTTTTCCGTCGAAACGCCGTCGCCATGTGGTCCACGCCATTGTGGCCAATCTTCAGCTTGCACCAATTGAGCCGCGCAGGACACCGCAGCCATCGCCAGTATTCTCATCAACATATTTCGCTCCCGACCCTAGAAAACACCCAGTTACGGGAGCGATTATAGCACAAGCAAACCGGCTCGCGATTGCTTTTTGAAGCGACTGATTTTGACTGATTTAGTTGCGAACTCGTTGGAGTACAGCCTTCGGGCGAGTTTGTAATTCGAATGCCGTAAAAGCGGCTTTAGAGACCGTCCGGTTTGGATTATGAAGTCTTCCTTGATTCACGGGGAAAAACGGGAGGGCGACGCCTCTGCGGAGCCTTTTCGGGCAGCCATTGTGCGTCCACAATCGCACGCATGCCATGTTCGCGGCCCCAGAAGCTCGGCAGGAGCCTCGCTCTCCCGACCGCGTTAAGAATCCGAACCGGACGGTAGCTACGCTCGCCAGAGCGTGGGCAGAGGGTTAGCTGCGGGGCGTTCGGCATCAGCGAAGACCGCCACCGTCTGGCGACGATAGATACGGATTGCGACGGTAATTACGGTCACTATAAGCCTGGACTCCATCGCAAAGTGGGCTGTCCAATTTAGGCGCGCTTGGTGGGTTGCTGTATGAAGAGTTTAGCGCGTGGCGGCGGCTGGGTGGTTGACGGCTGGGTGGCTTCGATCCTTGGATGGCTCAATCGCGGCGCGGGGAGAGGAGCTTGAGAACTGACCATCGGCGCGCTCACTGAATCCGGTTTGGCAGCTTGATCGACGATGGTTGCCGGTTGGGCTGGCAACGCTTGGCTGGGCCAAGTGGGATGGGGATCTGAGGCGTAGCGATCTAATTGTGGTGCCGGCGCGGCCCCAACAACCTGACCGGGTGAAGACTTCTCATCAGGCCATAGCTTTACCTTATCTTCGAACTTGCGCATGGGTTGATTCCGTGCCAGCCCTCCAACGTCGCGTGGGGTTGGGTCAGCGTTGATCGTGGTCGATGGGATGGTGCTCCAACGGGCGTCGGGATGGGATGAAGCAATCGCGAAATCTCCCTGCAAGTCGCTAGTTTGGGGCGCAGCGGTCGGCCGTTCTGCGATTGGATTCATACTGCGACCCAGCCACGGACGAAGGGGTTCGATTCCAGTGGAGGCAACTGGCGCCGCGGGTGCTAATGGCTTCGTGCGAATCGAATCGTTGACTAGCTGATCAATGCGTGGACCGCGATCGGCCCAAGAGGGTAATGGCGAACCGCTGGTGCTTGGCAAATCCCCTCTTAGCTTTCGAGGCATTGCACCTGAGTTATTTTGCAGTCGAGCCAATTCGGCCCAATCTTGCTCGCTGAGATGCGTCGTAACTTGGCCAGGCGGTGTGAGAGCCTTTTCTCGCAAATCTGGCCAAGTGTGGTTGGAAAAATCGACCGACCCGGGCAAATCCGCGGACGAGTCTTCCGAATCCGGTACTCTGCCGGGTTTCTGCAAGAAAGGGGTTGAGAGCGCGGCGCCACCTGCGAGTACTAAAGCAGCCCAGCCACGTGGTCCAATGAAACGAGTTGAATCTGTCATGGCACGGTTCTTTGGCTCGAAAGCCCAAAGAGAATGTCCGCAGTGCCACGTCCGTGCGAATAAAAGCGGTCGACGAATACAGAGCTGCGCTCCATCACCATGCGCAGCTCACTTATCCCGTCGTTGACGGGACTCGATTGGTTATCGACAGGATTTCTGCGAGCCTTGACGCTTCACCATAAACAACTCAACAAATGACTTAGGCAAACTGCAATGGCGTCATATTCTATGCGAGTGGTAGGAAGCGCTCATTTGAAGAGTTTGAAACCGAAAGGGATAGCCTGCACTCCAGCGATCTACACTTGTAGGAATAAAAAAAGCGGCGTCACTTAGAGGGTGACGCCGCAGTTTAAGGCTAGGTGTTGTTTCGTAGCACTCGAAGTGGCTTGACGAGCGATTCGGCACTTAGCGGCGGATGAAGGTCGTGGGCTTTGATCTGGAAACAAGCGGTGCTTAGAACACGTCTGTTAGGAAGTGGTGACCCCAGTGGTAACGGCGAGCGCTTGGGTACTCATTATGCCAATTGCGGTTGTAAACTGGAATTTGCATTTCGGGTGCATAGCGATAGTACATGCTGTCGCTACTTTGATACGATTCAGCGCTGCGGAAGTTCTGTGGATAGAACACATAGGGGTAGTGATAAAAGCGATTGCAATCGCGGCTGTTGCCAGCGCTTCCCCACGAAGCCCCAAAGGCTTTAGGCGTGTTGGATGGGTAGCCCGCGTATCCGGCCGCGCCTGGTGCTGCGTTCGCATACGAGGGTGGGCAATACTCGCTCGATGCGCCTTGGACGGCGCTAGTGAGTTTTGCGGGTGTCTTCTTAGTTGGCTCTTCGCCGCGCACGGGGCTGACCAAATTGGCCAAGCAGGCGACAGCGATCATTGCTAAAATAGTGTGTTTTCGGATCATGTTTCTCGATTCCCCTGCGGCGGCATGTGGCGACTAAACGTTGCCTTCGGAACTTCGAATCGGCACACGGCAAAGGTAGAGTTGAAGGAATATCCATCACATCCTGCATTAAGCAAACTCGCAATACACTGCGCAAACTTTGCGGCTTCGGTCGGGCAACGAGCGCCGTTAGAGTCTGCCTATTTGGTTAACACGACGCGACTACTAGCTTTGTTTGAAAAGGGGTCTGACCTTTGGAAAATCGGCGGTATCATTGGTAGTTTGGCCGGTTTGGAGGCATTACGCCTAGAATGCTGACATTACGCGAGGGTTGGGGCTGGTTTTCGCGTCGAGCTCTAGCAAACCGCCGACTGCTCGATCGACCCTAGATCTTACTGAAGGATGTGCCCGCGTGTTGCTTTATCATGACACTATATTTACACAGCACGATACCGGTTCACATCCTGAATGCATCGCGCGAATTGAGCGCGTCAATGCAATGCTTGTTAAC
>JAYVHC010000369.1:0-5584 GCA_043771575.1 Planctomycetia bacterium | reverse complement strand
TCACGTCACAGCGGGTTTCGGTGACGCAGGTTTTTGCGGATACTGGACCTTGGAGATGTTCGCGGTCCAACCGATTCGTATCTATGCGGGGACTCGTATCTGTCAGATTTTCTATCACTTGCTGCACGGCGATGTGCGTGAATACAGTTCTGGCAAGTACCAGAACAATCATGACATTCAACCGAGTCTGCTGTATCAGGAATTCAGCCAGAAAGTGCCGGATCCACAACTGAAATTTGACTTTCCAGGCGGCGCATAAAAAAGGGGTTTTGAATTCAAAGAGCAAGGATGTGCGTAACCACAAGACTGTGTGAGGCTGGGCTCCGTTGAACTACCTGGAACTTACTCGCGCGATTTGGAATTCTCTGCTGATCTGTTGCGGTTGCGTGGCGGTCACAGTTCCGCTTGGTACGGTGCTAGCTGTGTTGTTGATGCGTACGAATGTCTACGGTCGCCGCGCTCTGGCTGTTGCGCTCGGCAGTCAATTGGCAGTGCCGCTATATGTGTTCGCCGGCAGCTGGAACGCTGGTTTTGGATCGCAGGGATGGTGGCCGCTGACGCAGGTGTTTGCCGTCAAGTTCGAAGCTGCGGCGCTGGTGGCTGTGATCTTTATCCATTCGGTAGCCGCGATTCCTTGGGTGTGTTTGATCATCTGGTGCGGCCTAGTTGGGTCACAGCGCAGTTTGGAAGAATCCGCATTGTCGGAAGGCGGCAATCGCGGCGTTCTCTTTCGAGTCATTGCACCCGGGTTGCGCCCATGGCTGGCGCTCAGTGGCTTGTGGGTGTGTGTGCCGATATTGACCGAGATGGTCGTGACCAATCTCTATCAAGTGCCAACGGTGGCGGAGCAAGTGTACTTGGATGCGAGTCGCGGTACGGTCAGTCCGCTGACATACCCGATGGCGGTTGCGTTGTGCATGGTGCCGATTGTGGGTTTTGCGTTGCTGCTCACACGCCGCTTGCCCCCTTGGTCGGAAATAGTCGCGCGCGCGCGGCAATATCCATCGCGAATTTTGCCGCTACGTGGTTGGCGAGGGCTCATAAGTACGGCGTGTTGGCTGCTTATGCTCGCTTTAGTGTACCTGCCGATCGCAAACTTGATCGTCAAGGCAGGCTGGCAACCGTACATGGATTCAGCGGATATGACGCGTTACGGTTGGACGGTCTGGCGATTTGCGACCACGCTGCGCGAGTCGCTGACGTTTTTCTTGCCAGAATTTTATTGGTCCGCCTTGTTGGCATGTATTTCCGCTAGTGTGGCTCTCGGGCTAGCAACTCTGTTGGTCTGGCTTGCGGGCAGCGGTTGGCGAAGGTGGTGGGTGGGCTGTTTAATGTTAGGAATGATTGGCACGCCCGGAGCATTGGTGGGCGTGCTTTGCATTTTCTTGTTGAACCGTGCGGAACCAGCGATTCTGGGGTACTTGTACGATCAAACGCTGACTGCGCCGGTGCTCGCACAGCAGTTTCGATTGTTACCGCTGGCTTGGTTGTTCGCGCTCGGGATTTTTGCCAGCATCGATCATCGCAGTTGGGAGCTGGCAAAGCTCGACGGACTTTCCACGCTCCAGATCGTGCGTACACTTGTATGTCCGCAGACTGGTTCACGCTGGTTGGTGGCGTGGTTAGTTTTGGCACTGGTGAGTGTCGGCGAATTGAGCACCACGATTTTAGTCTTGCCGCCGGGTGTCACCACGCTTTCGATGCGATTGTTTGAGATGTTGCACTTTGGTATGCGGCATCAAGATTCAGGTCTGTGTTTGCTTTTGATTTTTCTGGGTTGGTTAGCCACGTTCGCGGCGTGGAAGACGCTGATCGACCGCAACAGTCGTGCATGAACGTGTGGTGTTTCGTATTTCGCAAGCTGCGGGCGAGCACAGAGTTGAGCTAAATCTACTTCTTGACTTCAAGAGACTCATGGCTTAGATCCTCGATCGCAAACAGTTGATCTCTGGTCGAAATGTATAGTACGTTGTTAGCTACTGCAGGGGTCGAGTAAATCGCAGTCAACATCGCAACTTCGTTGCGTAGGTCAAATGTTAGCGGTGCGGATTCGCTGCCAACGGTCCAATTGGAATCCGTACTTTTGGCTGATTCTCTCCAATCTGCGGAAAGTTGGAAGATCGCGATATCACCATCTTCATCCGGGACATAAACCTTTTCATTGATGATTAAGGGAGAACACCAAGTCGCTGCGAACATATCGTAGGTCCAATGGGGAATGCCGGTCTTGGCATCTAGGCAGTGTACTAATCCGGAGAAATCCGGTGCAAACAACAAATCGTCTTTGATTGCCACGCTACTTAGTCCCCTGTGGAACTGCTCCTCAAAGCCTACTTCACCATCTCCATTTCGATCTCCTCCTTCATAATGCCACACCACGGCAGAATTTGGATTGTGGACCACATGCCACTTGGTCTCAAGTAATATGCTTAAAGAATATTGGTTTTTGCCTTGCGCTTGGAAAATGTTCGAGCGAAGGCGAAATCGTTTCGGCTGCCCGTCGATGACGGCATTAATGAATTTAGTTGACGTTCCTTCTGATTCAATCTGAAACTTCTTGGGAAGCTTAAAACCAAATTCAGCCAGTTTTGGGGGCACGATCGACAGAAAATTGTCCCAGGGAGTTTCCTGCGACGCGCCGGTTGTAAGCAAAATCGACGGGCTGCAAGCACATGTACGAAAGTGACGCTGAATTACACCCGACTCATCTACAACTAACTCCGAGCTTACGTCACCTCGCCTCGTAGGGTCAATACACCAAAGATGCCCCGGTCCCTCGCCATGCTCTGGATCTTCGCCAACGTTAACATATACGAGGCCATCGTAAATGACAGGAATTGCCAGAATGCTATTTCTTGTAGCCTTTCCACCAAGTGAGTACAGCGAAGCCTTGGGGTTGGCATCAAATTTCCACAGCAACTTTGGCTTTTTGTTTTCCCATTCTTCTGCGTGAAAGCTGTAGACCCAGCCATCTCCCCCAGCGAAAATAACTTGGGGTACTCCACCTAGCCGTCCAACGGCGGGGCTAGACCATTGTCCATGCAGAATGTTTCTACCTGGAGAGTTGTCCGTCCAAACGGCTGCGCCCGTGTGCTTATCTAAAGCCAGAAAGCTCGGCGCATCGGGCGCTGGTAGGTTGACGTGGCCTTCGTCCACTCCGTTAGAAGTGCAGATAAAAAGTAGATCACCCCAAATCGTTGGAGAGCAATTTGACATGTTATGTTGCGAAACGCCCAACTCGAGCATCATGTCAAAAATCCACACGACGTCCGCCTCGTCCCGCTGCTTTAGCGATGATTCCTTCATGATCAGACCATCGTCTTCGTCATCAGAAAAGCCCAGCGTGTCCGCACACACTACCTGCCCTCGATTGTCGACAAACCATATTCTCTCGCCTTCAAGCACGGGTGTGCTGCAGATTCCTTGATTTGGCCAGTCATGAACCCTCCCCGCTGGAAGTTTTTCGCTGGAATACTGCCACAAGAAATTTCCATCGCTTTCGTGAAAACAGAGTAAGCATCCCAGGTCAATATTCGGAGGGTAACGCTTGATGTACCCCGCACCGTTATTGGTACACACGAAAACGCGTCCGTCACCTACAACCGGAGAACCATAATTCTCACTTCCCAACTTCGAAACCCACTTGATGTTTGTTTTACTCTCACCGACATCCCATCTAGTCGGACTACGAGTCGAAGTCCCAACATTGTTTCGCAGCGAGGTCGCCCCCCTTTGCGCGAAATCTTGCGACAAGGCCATTTTGAAGGCGACCATACACAGAATTAAACTTACAAGCCGAATTACCATATACGCAAACCTCGTTGTTCAATCGCTTCAGCAAAGGCTTGGCGTTGAAGCACACAGGATGGCTGGATGTTCAAATCGTTTAGTTGATTGTAGAACATTTGTCCTCAAATGTTCCGAAATTTAGTAGATCGATCCCAAAGCCAGCCGCCAGTCGTTTAAGTTCACTTTCGCTCGCGTTAGATCGTAGAGCGGCTCAAGTTGGTTTGCTTCTCGGTTGGCGGCAAGATTCTTCATTGCTGAAATCAAGCACGGGCACGTTGACGGGGCTGGAATTGAGCCGAGAATGAAGCTACTGTATTCGCGACGAGGAGCACAAAGTACTTAATGAAATTATCGCTGTTTGCATCATGCGCACCGGGGTTAGAGCCTTGGTTGGAACAAGAGATTCGCGAGCTGGACATACGATCTGTCGCTGATGTTTCTTCACCCATAAACATCGTGCAAGACATTGGCGGTGTTCGCTTTGAAGGCGATCAATGGACGCTGGCACATGCGTTAGTTGGACTTGGCCTTGCGGCTCGAATCTTAGTACGCATCGCTACGTTTCAAGTGACGGAACTTTCAAATTTAGATTCGTATATCGGTCGATTGTCGTGGACCGGTTGGTTGAAACGCGATGCGCCTCGGGTGATTCGAGCCTCGGCCAAAAAGTCTCGTCTGTATCACTCCGGCGCGATCGAGCAACGTGTGATGCAGGGAATTACTCGGCGAATGAAAGACAGCCCTCCGCCAGTTGAAGATGAATCAATCGAGCAAGCAGCATCGCTGGTTGTGCGAATGGAACATGATCGCTGTACGATCTCATTGGATGCCAGTGGCCAACCGCTCCATCGAAGAGGGTATCGATTAAATCCGTCGCATGCTCCCCTACGTGAAGACTTGGCGCGAGCCGTCGTAATTGCATCGGCTTGGGATCGAAAGCGGCCGTTGGTGGACCCGATGTGTGGTTCCGGCACGCTTTTGATCGAGGCGGCGATGTTAGCTGCGAATTGGCCTCCCGGGGTCGCCCAAAAATTTGGGATCGAAGGGACCGCATTAGCGGATAAAGTTCCCATTCATGAAGTTAAGCTCGAACGGATGAGACAAGTTCAGCCGATGACGGCGATGCTCATTGGCAGCGATCGGGAAGAGCGAGCGGTCACAGCGGCTCGAGAAAATCTTTCTGGTTTTGATTTTCCGATTCGATTCGAAGTTCAATCACTAAGTTCCGCTGACCTGCCCCAAGAACCACTATCAATTGTGACCAATCCGCCTTGGGGAGGTCGCGTTTCGGCCGATCGCAATTTGTATCCACTGTATAGATCGCTCGGAGACTTACGTCGTCGAGCTGAAGCGGGGTCATCGCTAACTTTGGTCACCAGTCGGCGTGCGTTGGCTTATCAAACAGCGGTTCCCGTTCGGTCGGCTTTTTTGACAGACGCGGGTGGCACGAAAGTGAATGCGTTTGTCGAGGATGCCCAACCCTAGGGTAGATGTCCAAAGGAAACCTTAATGCTCCGATTCGCCTTCGTCGATAGTGAGCCGCTGCTCAGCAACGGGGATGCGTGCGTCACTGATAACATTGCCTTGCACATAATTGCTCAAGTAGCTGGTGAGTCGACCTCAGCGAACGCAACACTAATCGCAACTCCCCTTCTACCCGGTACTCCGGGGGGGAGAAGGGCAACGCCGTTAAGTGTTCTTGGCGAGCAAATGTAGCTGGTTTCGTAAGAAACCAGGGTTCACCGGTGACCTATCTTCCGCGTCCGGTTTCTGACGAAACCAGCTACCCCATTAA
>JAYVHC010000368.1:0-2295 GCA_043771575.1 Planctomycetia bacterium | reverse complement strand
GCGATCGGCAAGTGCGGCTCGACCGCTATGTTTGCCGAGCACCAAATCGGTCTTTGCAAAGCCAACATCTTCGGGCCGCATGATCTCATAAGTGCTGCGTTCCTTGAGCATCCCATCTTGATGAATTCCCGATTCGTGCGCGAACGCATTGCGACCCACGATGGCTTTGTTGCGTTGCACTTCCATGCCGGTAATCTTGCTAACCAATCGACTCGTCGGAACCAAACGCTCCGACTTGATGCCGGTGGTGCAGTTGAAAAGCTCGGCGCGCGTCCGCATGGCCATCACAATTTCTTCCAACGCACAGTTCCCTGCGCGTTCGCCGATTCCATTGATTGTGCATTCGACTTGTCCACAGCCAGCCGACACTGCCGCTAGTGAATTTGCGAGGGCCAATCCCAAGTCATCGTGACAGTGCGTGCTCAAGACTGCTTTGTCGATGTTTGGGACTCGATTCAACAGCAATTGAATTCGGTCAAACATCTCTTGCGGCGTGGTGTAACCGACCGTATCAGGAATGTTGATGGTGGTGGCACCCGCATCGATGGCTGCTTCGACTACGCGGCAAAGAAAATCGTGCTCGGTTCGCGCAGCGTCTTCGGGTGAGAACTCGACATCGTCACAGAGGCTCGCCGCCAACTTCACGCCGGCAATGGCTCTCGCGATGATCTCATCTTGATTCATGCGCAGTTTGAATTCGCGATGAATTGCACTGGTCGCGAGGAACACGTGGATTCGCGGCTGCTGAGCTTTCTTCAGGGCTTCGTAGGCGCGGGTGATATCGCTGTCATTGCAGCGGGCCAATCCGCAGACCGTCGCGCCGCGTACCATATTGGCAATCTCGCGCACCGCCTCGAAATCGCCTGGCGACGCGATTGGAAAACCGGCTTCGATGATATCTACACCCAGTTCGGTGAGTGCATGAGCAACTTCCAGTTTTTCAGCTAAATTCATGCTCGCGCCGGGCGATTGTTCACCGTCGCGTAGCGTAGTGTCAAAAATTCGAATTCGGCGGGCGCTTTGTGGTTCGGACATGATCTTTCCTTCTGCTTGCTGGGGCTTGCAAGTCAACAATGACGTATGTTTCCAGCTTGCGAACTTCCAGCTTGCGCTCTTCGGACCTGGGGAGATACGAAAAAACCCCGAGGCTCGTCGAGCATCGGGGTTGGCAAGCATTTTACTTAATATGCAACGACCTACCCCAACCGCTCGCTGATAGCGAGGGCGAGCTGAAGCAGCTCAAGGTTGATTAGGAAGTGTTGCATATTAATTTCCTGAAATGACTGGCTTCAGGTTAGTCTTTACTGGTGGCGACGTCAAGAGTAGCTGCTCGTTGGGGGTGCAGCGGGTCACTGGCCTGCGAGCTCGGCGACGGCCGCATTATTGAAATTGAGATTCGTTGAAACCGTCTGAACGTCGTCATGGTCTTCGAGGACTTCGAGCAACTTAAGGACTCGCTTGGCAGTTTCGACGTCAACATCCACTGTATTTTGGGCGATCCGCGTGATTTCCTTGACTTCCATCGCGATATTCGCACTCTCGAACGCAGTAGTCACCTCTGTGAAATTCTCAGGCAGCGTATAGATCTCAATTTTGCCGTCAACGATGTCGGCATCCTGGGCTCCATGTTCGATGGCCAGTTCGATCACCTTCTCTTCGTTGCCATTTGTGGGAACGATAACGATTACGCCTTTACGTTCGAACATGTATGAAACGCAACCTGTTCCACCCAAGTTGCCGCCATGCACGTCGAAAATTTTTCGAATTTCGGGTGCGGTTCGATTGCGATTGTCGGTCATGATATCGCACATGATGGCCACGCCTGCTGGACCATAACCTTCGTAGAGGATTTCTTCGACGTCACCGCCTTCGAGTTCTCCGATCCCCTTCTTAATCGCGCGCTCGATATTATCTTTGGGGACGCTGACCGCTTTTGCGTCGATGATGGCAGCGCGTAGTCGAATGTTTGCGTCGGGATCACCACCTCCCAGTTTGGCGGCCACGATGATCGCTTTGGACATCTTTGACCAAAGTTTACTACGCTTACTATCAACCAGAGCTTTCTTGTGCTTGATGTTCGCGGAATGTGAATGTCCGGCCATGATTCACTTGCTCGAAAAGAATCGGGTTAATGGAGGCAGGTGTAGAACACGCATAACACGTTCAACGAGTGGCTACTTCGGTTTGCGTTTCGCGGGCTTGGAAGCAGTCGGCTTCTTGGTAGCTTGCTTAGCAATTGATGGCGATTTCTTGGCGGGTGCTTTTTTGGGTGCAGGTTTGGCAACGTTTTTCGCT
>JAYVHC010000367.1:0-11184 GCA_043771575.1 Planctomycetia bacterium | reverse complement strand
TTAGCTTGCAGTCGCCTAAGTCTAAGCGACTAACAAAAGTGATTATCACCGACCGGTGTATCACTCAGCGGCTCAATATGCAGTCGATGGGGTAAGGGGGCTTCTGCCCCGACGGGACGAATTCAAGCAAATCCCGCCTCCAAAACCCAAAAATCTGGGCCGAAACCCTCGCAACCCAAAACCCCCGCAGCGTATGCAATATCCAGGCTAGCGCCTCAGGCTCAATTTCGCTTGCAATGACAAAGCGAAACATAAAATCGTCTGTCTCCGGTGGTGTGTTCAGCGAGAAGTGTCAATTTTGCTACTGTTTATTTTCGGCTGCCAGGGCTCGAGTTAGGCGTACCATCTCAAGCGCTGCCTCCGCTGCCTCGCAACCTTTATTGCCAACATTACCACCGGCGCGATGGATAGCTTGTTCCAGTGTATTGCACGTTAGCAATCCAAACGCAATAGGCTTGCCCGTTGTGGTCATTAGCTCCATCAGCGCATTGCTTACTGCACGATTGATATGTTGGTCATGCGTTGTCTCACCACGAATCACGGCCCCCAGCGTAATCACCGCGCTGATGGAGACATTCTTCGCCAGCCATGTTGCGGCCAAGGGTAACTCCCACGCGCCGGGTACACGCACCAACACAATATTCGCGGATGGGATACCCGCCGTGGTTAATGTTTCGACCGCGCCGGCCAGCAGTTTGTTGGTAATGTTTGAGTTGTAGGTCGAAACAACAATCGCATAGCGACCATCGCAATTTTGCGATTCAGAACGTATCTCGTGAGTCATGGGCGTTTGCAAAGTTACCATGGTTAAATGAATGGACTACCTGTGGCTGATTGCGTTAGGAATTCGTACGCAAACTCATCAGGAACTCGGCGTTGGATTTGGTTTTTTCCATACGCTGTAGGATTTTCTCCATTGCATCGGGCGCGCTGAGTTCGCTGATAGCGCGTCGCAGTGCAGAAACACGTTTGTGTTCCTCGGGATCCATGAGTACTTCCTCACGGCGTGTCCCGCTGTGATTGATATCGATGGCAGGCCACATACGGCGCTCGAGCATCGAACGATCCAAAACGATTTCCAAGTTACCTGTTCCCTTGAACTCCTCGAAAATTACGTCGTCCATGCGACTGCCAGTATCGACTAAAGCGGTTGCGAGGATGGTGAGTGAGCCGCCCTCCTCAACTTTCCGAGCTGAGCCGAAGAATGATTTGGGTCGCTGTAGCGCATTGGCATCCAGTCCGCCGGTGAGCAGTTTGCCGCTCTGTGGACATTCACTGTTCCAAGCTCTCGCAAATCGCGTAATGCTGTCGAGAAAGATCACCACGTCGACGCCATATTCGACCATGCGTTTGGCTTTTTCAAGAACCATATGCGCGACTTGAATATGTCGCGAGCTTGGCTCATCGAAAGTACTGCTGACGACTTCGCAGTTGGGGCCGCGAACTTCGCGGGCCATATCTGTAACTTCTTCAGGTCGTTCATCGATCAGCAGGATGATTACATAAGCATCGGGATAGTTCTTCAGAACAGCCCGGGCCATCTTTTGCATTAAAATCGTTTTGCCCGCTCGCGGTGGGCTGACAATCAACCCGCGTTGGCCGAAGCCGATCGGTGCAATCAAATCAACGACACGCGTTTCGAGCACATCTGCGGTCGTCTCCAGCACCATGCGTTGGTTTGGATGCAGTGGCGTGAGACTATCAAAAGGAATGCGTTGATGTCGCAAATCGGGATCGTGATAATTAATAGCTTCAACGCGCAAGAGCGCGAAATAGCGTTCGTTTTCTTTAGGTGGCCGAATCTGGCCCGCCACGTTTGCCCCTGTCTGTAAACCAAAGCGGCGAATCTGACTGGGTGAAACGTAGATATCGTCCGGACAAGATAAATAGTGATGTTTCGCACTGCGAAGAAATCCAAATCCATCCGGCAATATTTCGAGCGTGCCTTCCCCAAACATCAAGCCATGATTCTTGAGCCTTGCCTTCAGAATCTGGAACACCAATTCTCGCGGATTCAAACTGCTTGCGTCAGTTACATGTTCAGCGTTGGCAACTGCCAATAACTCTTCCGCCGACATCTTTTGTAACTCGGCAAACGAAGTTTGGGGCAGCTCTCCTTGACCATCGCTTGGCAAGGGAGCCAATTTGGTATTTCGAGCGTTCTGTGAGTGCTCGACCGAAATCTCTTCAGCCAACGAAAGCGGTTCGTGCTCGGAATCGAGTTCGCGAATGCGTTCTTCAACCTCAGGACTGACTTGCGGATTGCGGCTGCGGTTGGTGGGATAAGGACGACGTGGTGGTCGGTCTCCTCGCCATCGCTGGGGTCGCTGGCCACTCATTGAAGACTCCTCACCGAAAGTTCGGCTTGTCCATAAGGGACGGCAGGATTGGGTCGGTGCCGAGCCGATGGTCGGCACGTCACACGGGAAAAGTTGGTTGACAAGGAAAAGTTCTTGTGGGATTGGACAGTGTATGGTGCAAAACCTGCTTTAACACGGACTCAATATCGAATGAAATTGAAATCTGTTGGCAGATTCGGACGCGCGGAGGGGAATGCGTTTTGTGAAAAGGGATCGGAGCAGCTGCCTGAAAGAGCTCAACTTAAGTATCAATAGTATCGACTACACCCCCGTCAGACAACTCGAAATCGTGCTTGGTATCACTTCGCAATGCGCGAATACAATACATTATTAATTTAAACAAGTAGGCAAGGTCGCATCTGCTTACAATGTGATCTCCTTAAGGGCATTCGAACGACCAAAGAATACCCTGCGTAAAGGCTTGTAAAAGCAACCCCAGTGTAATCGATCTTTAAGTTGAATTCGTTCAAGATTTTTCGGTAATCGTCGGCGGATTGTAGAATTAACCGAAACCGGCCGACGTGAAAGTGGTCGAGTTGCCCGCAACTCGGAGCCATTGTCTGGCTCGCGGTCTAAGTTTTCGTGAATGTAATCGAGTCGCGGAGCGACTCGACCCCATTTATTCACAATCTCTACCGTTTCAGCCAGCCCGCCAGTTTCTAAGCAAAAAAAAGAGCTCGCATGGGCATGCGAGCTCTTGGGAAATTTATTTGATTTGCAACTGACGCTGCAAACTACCGCTTGCTGAACTGAGTTCCGCGGCGGGCGCCATGCAAGCCGTACTTTTTGCGTTCCTTCATGCGGGAATCTCGGGTCAGATAGCCATCGTCACGCAAGGCCTGGAAATTGGCTTCGTTGTGACTGCACAACGCGCGAGCAATTGCCATGCGAATCGCACCGGACTGTCCTGTCAGACCGCCACCGTTAACGCGTACAACAATGTCCACCGAATCGGCATGGCCAACGTGAGCGAGCGTCTGAAGCACCGCTTGCTGGTGCTGAACAGTTGGGAAAAACTCCTGTAATTCGCGACCGTTGACCACAATCTTGCCGCTGCCTGGACGGAGACGCACCCGAGCCACAGACGACTTGCGGCGACCAGTTCCAATCGAATCACCAGTAATTTTGTCTTTTTTGACCGCTACCATGTTATCTCTTGCTTCGCTTTAAAAGCTATTTGAACGAATACTTAGGAGGCTTTCTGGCCTAGTTCGATGGACACCACTTGTTGCGCTTGGTGCGGGTGCTCGGGTCCAGCATAGATTTTCAACTTATCTAGCATATGCCTAGCCAATTTGTTCTTCGGCAGCATGCGGCGCACGGCGTGGAGAATCAAATCCTCTGGCCGTCGAGCTAAGCGGTCCTTGTAGCTCTCCATTTTTTGGCCTGGGTAACCGTTATACCAGGCGTAATGGCGATGCTCGAGCTTGTCGCCAGTCATCACTATTTTCTCAGCATTCGTGACCACCACGTAATCGCCCGTGTCGACGTGCGGTGTGTAGCAAGGACGGTGTTTGCCCATCAGAATCATGGCAATATCGCTCGCCACTCGACCGAGAATTTGCCCACTCAGGTCGACATGATACCACTTTTGTTCCACTTCACCCGGCTTGGCGACGTAGGTTTTTTGAGAATGCATCATATGTTTGTCCAAACGATCAATCGAAGCTCTATCGCAGAATTCGGATGTTCGCAGCGGCGAATAATCGACTGCCCGAATCCGACTTACTACTGTTGTTGCGGAAAGCCCCGAAGTTTATACAGCTTTGCCAGATCTCGCAAGCCGTTTTGAACTAAATTGCTTCTTCAAACTCCGTTTGGCACGGTTAACGCTCGTTCGACTGTAATTATACGGTCACGGATGGCTGGGTCTGAGTCCTCGAAATCCCGGATGTGCATTTTCGCAGCCCAAAAACGCGTGAATTTGTAGGAACCGTGGGTTGATAAAAAGTGTAGAACGGTTGTCCCCAACGGTTCTGCCGAAGGGCAGCGGACCGCAGTCAACTCGCATTTTCCCAACCGATGAAAACTTTACGCGTGGGCCAGCGAGCTTTCCGGAACGATTGAGGACAATCGTTCTACAATGTCTTGTCAGCCCAACCACGAGCAAGCTGGTGAGAACGTTGGGGCTTAACCCCTTTAAAATCGCTTGGACCTGCTGAATCGTTTTTTTAAAGGCCTGTGCCACTTGTAGCTAAATTATGGAGGTGTAAAACATGAACCTGGATTTCGGACGCAGCGTAAGAAATCTCATGACTTGCGAACCGGCGCCCTCCGAACCGTTTGCGAGCATCCGAAACCCAATAATCTGACATCGAGTTCTGTCCGGACGATCCCCTTCCGGATTTCGCACGTAGGAGTCCTGAAAAAAATGCCAGTGGCCAACCAAAATCGCCGTCCCATGATCGAGGCGGTTGGGCTTTCAAAATTCTACGGACCGTTTGCCGCGGCACGGGATGTCTCCTTTACCGTCAACGAAGGCGAATTGGTAGCTTTCCTCGGGCCGAACGGTGCTGGAAAAAGCACGACCATGAAAATGTTGACCGGCTACCTTGCACCCAGCGAGGGCGAAGCTCGGATCGCAGGTCATAATATGCTGGCCGATCGGATCGCTGGTTCCCGACACTTGGGCTACTTGCCAGAAAACGGGCCGCTCTATCCCGACATGACGCCCCTTTCCATGCTCGATTTTTTTGCTGAAGCACGCGGCATGGACGCAAAGAACAAGAAAGACCGCATCGCATCGGTCATCGAATTGTGCGATCTCAGTTCGGTAGCCAACAAGGCGATCAGCAAGCTCTCCAAAGGCTTCAAGCAACGGGTGGGCATGGCACAGGCGCTGCTCCATGAACCCGATGTACTGATTCTGGACGAGCCGACCGCCGGGTTGGATCCGAACCAAATCCGCGAAGTTCGCAAAACCATGCGCAAGCTGCGTGAAACGAAAACGATTCTCCTGTCGACCCACATTCTTCAAGAAGTGGAAGCCATGGCCGATCGCGTCGTGTTGATTAACGAAGGTCGCAAGGTTTTCGATGGCACGACCGCTGACCTGAAGGCTGCTCAAGGCGAACTGGATATTGCTTTCCACAAACTGACCGAGGCGGTTTGATCGGGCTCTTTAGCCGTCGAACACGATCTTCACCCACTTAGTAGTCCTTCCGCATATCGACCAATCATGAACATAGCATTACTCGTAAAACCCCTGCTTGATCTGTTGCTGGCCAACTTGTTCTTTGCCGCAGTGGCACTGCTGCTGATCGTCGGTTTGTCCAGTCGCAAGCGCGCTGCCTATGCAGTTCTAAAACGAAACTTCCTCGGTTACTTCAGCAGTCCCACAGGCTATGTATTCCTGTGCTTGTTCGTATTGCTCACGTCGATGGCCGCGTTTTGGCCGCACGAGTTCTTCAATTCGAACCTGGCGACTCTGGATCAGTTGAATAAATGGTTCCCGATTATCATGTTGTTCTTCATCCCGGCGATCACCATGAGCATTTGGGCGGATGAAAAGCGGCAGGGCACAGACGAATTGCTACTGACATTGCCTGCTGACGACTTTGACATAGTGATTGGCAAGTATCTGGCCGCTGCATCGATTTACACCGTCTCGCTGCTGTTCTCGCAGATCTCAACTTTCATCGTGCTGCTGTTTCTGTCGAAAGGTGATGTGGACGTTGGATTGTTTTTTTCCAACTATCTCGGTTACTGGTTTGTGGGCCTCGCGATGTTGTCGATTGGCATGGTGGCTTCCTTCCTAACGCACAATCTGACTGTCGGATTTATTCTCGGCGCATTGTTTAATGCACCGTTTGTGTTCGCTTCCAATGCGGACGTGATTTTCCAGAATAGCAATCGACTGATTGGTCAGTTTAGTGTTGAAGAACAGTTCGACAACTTTGGTCGCGGCGTGATCAGTATCTCGTCGATAGCATACTTTTCGCTGATCGTGACCTTGGGCTTGTATTTTTGCATGGTGCTGATCGGCCGGCGTCACTGGAGTGGCGGGAAAGATGGCAACAGCATGTTTTTGCATTATTTTTTCCGCGTGGTGTTTTTGGCATTTACCGTGTTTGCGGTGAGCTATTTCTTCCGCAACAACGATCGGCCGCGCTATGACGCGACCCAGAACCAAGTCAGTTCGTTAAGCCCGACCACTAAGAATATGATTCGACAACTCAAGTCGGATCGGCCGATTGTGATCGACGCGTACATCTCAGCCGATATGCCGGTGCAATATGCAAAAACAAAGTATGATTTGGTCAACCTGCTGAAAGAATTTCAGGCCCTCTCTTCCAGTCGCGGCGTCGAGCTGCAAGTTCGCATCAACGATGAACTGGAACCATCCAGTGAGGCCGCCCGCACGGCGGTCAAGCAGTATGGTATCGAACCGCAGTTGGTTCGTGTCCGTGAACGAGGTGCCTACAAGGATCAAAAAGTCCTCCTCGGCGCAGCCATCCGCAGCGGTCTTTCGAAAGTAGTGATTCCATTCTTTGAAAGCGGTATTCCAGTCGAATATGAATTGGTCCGCTCGATCAATACCGTTTCGCAGCCATCGCGTGCAAAGCTGGGCGTCATCAAGACGGATGCTCAACTGATGGGTGGCTTTTCAATGGCGGGTGGCGGTTTCTCGCAACTGCCCAAGCAACCGATCATTGATGAACTTGAGAAGCAATACGAAGTCGAAGAAGTCGATCCAAGCAGTCCGATTTCAACCGACAAGTTTGACGTGTTGCTGGCGGTTCAGCCCTCGTCGCTTGGCCCACAAGAAATGGTCAATTTCCTCGACGTTGTTAAAGCGGGAGTGCCCACTGCGATCTTTGAAGATCCTATGCCATTTGGCTTTCAGGGCACACCGGGAACCGGCGAGCCCAAGCAAGCGCCCGGGGGCGGCATGTTTGGAGGCGGGGGCGGCGGTCCACAACCTAAAGGAGACATCCAACAACTTTGGAAAATGCTTGGTTTGGATATACCCATTAAGGCCAGCTTTAACGGCATCAACCCGGATGTCGTGTGGCAACAGTACAACCCCTATCCGAAATTGCGTTACATGATGAACGCAACCGACGAATGGATTTTCATCCGCGAAAATCCGGGCGAAAAGGAAGATTACTTAAGCGAACAAAGTCCGATTTCAGCTGGCTTGCGGGAGTTGATGTTCTTGTACTCAGGGGCGATCCGTAAAGAAGAAAATCGTGACGACGTAAAGATCATAGATATCGTCTCAACTCGGCCGAGTGCAGGACGCATTAGCTTTGAAGATGTTCAGGGCCAAATGCGTGGCGGGCAAGCCTCTCCCACGCAGCTGCAAGTCCTGCAAGGCGCCGCTCTGGGCAATCAAGTTATCGCTGTTTATATCGAAGGCGCAGCCAAAAATGCGGCCAACAAAGATTCAAACGTTGACGAAAAGACGGAATCCAAGTCCGAAGCGCGAGGCTTGAAAGTTGCTTACATCGCGGATATCGATTGCATGCTGCCGATTTTTAGTGAAATCCGCAAACGACCAGAACAATACGAAGAAATCGATTTCCGTTTTCAAAACGTTACCTTTATTTTGAACGTGATCGATGTGCTAGCCGGCGAGACGCAGTATCCAGAGATTCGTCGACACGAACCGCAGCACAGCACCCTTGCCGAATTCGAAACTCAAGCCGAGAAATACCGCGAAGCGGAGCGTGAAAATCAGAAGGAATTTCAGGAAACGTTTAACAAAGAGGTTCGCGAAGCTGAGGAACAGAACCAAAAAACGTTAGCCAAGTTTCAAGAGAAGGCGAAAGCTCTTCAACTCGAAGGTGCCACGGATCCTAGCAAAGCGCAAGATCTCATTTCACTGTTGCAGCAGGTTCAGGTCGAACAAGCCGCTCTCGAACGTAAGCTCAAAGTTAAGCAAGAACAATTGGAGAGCACAAAGAATGAGAAGGTCGAGGAAAGCCGTCGTGAATCCGAGGCCAAAGTCATCGAACTCCAAAACACGTATAAGTACTTAGCGATCTTCCTACCGCCGATTCCGCCGCTGCTAGTCGGCGCGGCAGTGTTTGTTTCCCGACGCGTCCGCGAGCGTGAAGGAATCTCCAAGAATCGCTTGCGCTAGAGTTTTTCAATTCAAATCCATGGTCGGCCATTTTTTCAGCGGTTACTTGATTAACAAGTTCAATCAAACCGCGAATCATCCGATCGAATACCTCAACTATTTCAATTTGACTCAGGAGTTGTCGCCGTGAACGAAGGTAGAACGACTGCGATTTTCGCTGGAGTTGCTGCTGTGACTTTGGGATTAGCTTTTTGGAGCAAGCCCAAGGCGATCAACAGCACCAACGATGAAGCTAGAAAGATGCAAAACCAGCTCCTTTTCGAGAAGTTCGATGAACCCTCGAAGGCCGCTTCTCTGCAAATTGTCAAGTACAACGAAAGCCTCGGTCAACTGGATCCGTTTGAGATCAGCCGAGACAAAGGTGGTATGTGGAAGATTCCTTCACACGATGATTACCCAGCTGACGCAGCCGAACAAGTTCGCGACGCCGCTACACCCTTGATAGGTCTCAAGAGCTTGGATGTGGTCACTACCAAGCCCGATGAACATGCCATGTACGGCGTGCTGAATCCCGATGATAAGAACCTCAAGGTCGGCGAAAGCGGCGTGGGGATGCTCGTGCGCGTCAAGGATGCCAGCGACAAGATTATCGCGGATTTGATTATTGGAAAAGCAGACAAAGGACGTGAAAACCAACGCTTCGTGCGAAAACCAAGTGAAGATGCGGTTTACATTACCGATCTTTCCGTTACGCCGTTCACGACCGAGTTTCGCAAATGGATCAAAGGCGAACTATTGGGTGTGAAAACGTTCGAAATTAATTCAATCATGCTCCGCGACTATGTGATTCTGCCCACGCAAAACGGTGGGTACGGCATGCGCAAGAACTTTGACGCCGACCTGAGTTTCGATGCCGCCAAGAGCTCTTGGGCCCTCGACAAAATGCTCAACTTCGAAAATGGACCCGCCGGAACGCCCGTTGTGCTTAGTCCTGACCAAGAACTCAAGTCAAGCAGCTTGAACGATCTGCGCACAGCTATCCAAGGCCTTGAGATCGTCAACGTTCGCCGCAAGCCAAAGGGCCTCGCGGCGGATTTGAAAGCCGATAAGAGCTTGATGGAAAATAAGGAGAGCTTGAAAAGTCTGTATGACCAAGGCTTCTTCCCTCAGGAAGGACCCAACGGTCCCGAAATCTACGCAACCGGCGGCGAAACGATCGTCGGCACACAGAATGGCGTTCAGTATGTACTTCGATTCGGCGAAGCCGTTGCCAAACTAACCGGCGAAAATGAAGAAAATAAGGATGCTGACGTCGGTGGATTGCAACGTTACCTGTTAGTCACCGCCAAACTAGATGAGTCGAAGTTTCCGATTCCTGATATTCAACCTCTACCCGAAACCATCGAAGATCTGAAAAAGCTCGAAGGTGCCGCGCAAGCCGCCGCCGCCGGCACAGCAACGGAGACAACGCCGGCACCAACGGACCAAACTCCCATTGATCCAGCACCCGGCACCGAAAGACCGCCCGCTCCAGCAGCTGATGATGCCCCCAAACCGGAAGCTGCCACCGAGCCTGCGCCAGATAAGCCTGAAACTGAGCAGCCCGCCGCGGATCCCAATGCGGAAGATCCCAAGGCTGGTACGCCTGCCGAACCCAAAACAGAGTTGAGCTCTTGCGATCCGCAAGACGCTGCCACGCAAGAACCGGCCGCGGATAAGCCGGTGGACAAACCGGCTGTAGATACCTCCGTCGCGGAAAAGCCAGCGGCGGAGGGACCTGCAGTAGCCCAATCGCCCGAAACCCAATCGCCCGAAGCCCAGTCGCCCGAAGCCCAGTCGCCCGAAGCAAAGCCAGCCGTTCAAAAACAGGAAACTGAAGAAGAGCTCAAAGATCGACTCGACGCGACTCGCGAACGCATCGCGAAAGAGAATCAGCGTAAAATCGATACCCGTAAGGATACGATCGCCGCCTCGCAGAAGAAGGTGCAAGAGCTGAACGCTCGCTTTTCCGATTGGTACTATGTCGTGAGCGACTCAGCCTATAAGAAGCTCAAGATATCCCGCGACCAGTTGATTGTTCCCAAGGGCAGCGGTGACAAAACTCCGCCTGCCGGGGGTGCGGGTCTGCCTCAAGGATTCCCGGGTGGATTTCCTGCCGGTGGATTCCCCGGTAATAACTAGATATCAGGTTGTGACCATAATTGGACAGCGCCACTTGGTAGCACAGTACAAGCCCGAAGCGCAAGCGAGTGAAGGAGTTGCGCGGATTCACTCGCTTGCGCTTCGGGCTTGTATTCCCCGTGTTTTAGCACAAAGTGGCGCTTTCCAACTAAAACTCGGCCACGTGAGCAACTCGGCCACGTCCACGCACTGCCACGATGCTAAAATAGATCCGCATTTCCCGTGTACCTCGCCACCGCATCGCGATCCAGTTCCAGTCCCAGCCCTGGCAATTCGGGAATTGCCAGCATGCCATCATGATCGAGACGCCATCCACCCAACGTTATCTCGTCAATAAACGGCGAACCAGTGAGATACTCGACCAGGTTGGTGCCAGGGAACGCTGAGGCGAGCTGCAGATCTGCGGCAAGTCCTACCGCAGTATTCCAACCATGCGGAATGAAACGCACGCCGTAGTCCTGAGCCATCCAAGCAATGCGTCGTTCTTCGCTGATTCCGCCGACCTTGGTTACATCAGGTTGCACGATATCGAAGGCACCGGCGGCCAGCCACGGTTGAAATGCTTGACGACGAGTAAGCACTTCTCCTCCGGCGATAGGAACTGAGGAATGTTCG
>JAYVHC010000366.1:0-7744 GCA_043771575.1 Planctomycetia bacterium | reverse complement strand
CCACATCGCTGGATCCGACTCGAATCTCAACCGCAACCAACCCAACGCCAAACTTCCATTCCCCAACTGCCAGAGAATTTCAAATCCGAGAATCACTAGCCCGAGAACGATCAACACCATCTGTAACACGTCGGTCCATGTGACTGACCACATGCCGCCCATCAACGAGTAGCTCAGTGCTAATAACGCCACGCCAAGGATCCCAGCCGAGACCGGCACGCCGAAAAAATGCTGCAGCAAAGTCGCCAGCGCTAGATACTGAGCAGCGATCCAACCAAAGTAACTCGGCACGAGGATACAAGCGCTCAACGTCTCCGCAAGTTTCCCGTAGCGACTCCGAAAGAAGTCCGGAATGGTCATCAAGCCCATGCGCCAAAGCGGACCAGCTACAAACAAGCCCGCAATCAGCAAGCACAGGGAGATACCGATTGGGTCCAACATCGCTTTCCGCAGACCGTGCTGAGCCACTTCATCGGTGGTAGTCATTAACGACTCGGCCCCGAACCAGGTAACGATCATGGTGATCGTAGCCAAGCCGGTTCCAAGTTTCCGCCCGGCAAGAACGTAATCCTCTACGTTTTTGATTTTCTTTTGAGCAACAAAACCAATCAGCCACAAAAGAGCGGCATAGCAAACCAAGACGATAGCGAAAATCCAGTACATTTTGCCAGTCAGCAAAGTGCCTAGCGGCATCAACGACAATACAGTTTCGGTGCCCATCTAGATTCCCAGCTATTTCCAGGCCCGACTACTTCGCAAAAAAAAGGGGCGAAGCTTTCGCTTCGCCCAAGAGTTGAACGTTGTTCGACGATCGCAACTTAACCAGCTCGAGCTAATTCAAGTCCAGCAACCGCTTCAATATAATCACGTGAAATGTTCAACACTTCTTCATGATAGTAATCTTTGTGGAAGACTTCCTTTTTCGGCAGTTGTTGATCGAGGATCTTGTCCTCTTGCTCCTGTTCAGCATCGATTTCTTCGCGACGCTTGAGAAACTTTTCAAGATTTAGCGAAACAAAATGCTCGTCCTTCTGCTGGCGGAACAGGTCGATTCGGCGCAAGAGCCTATCGAAGCTCGCAGATGACTTAACTCGCTCTGCCGATTTGGTCCGCAGTTGAGCCAGAATATTGCTGTCGACCAGCTTGTAATCATTGTGCTTCGCACGCTGAACTTGATCGTTAGGCAAGGCGTAATCCAGATCCGCTTCGCTGTTGTCAAAGCTGGCTGTAAGAGCTGGTAGAACGACATCTGACAATACACCTTGTCGCTGCGTACTCTTGCCATCGGGCAGATAGAATTGCTGGATGGTTAGCTTCAATGCACCCATTTTGCCTTCTAGCCCAACCAAGTACTGACCCAGGTCCAGCAGACTTTGAACAGTTCCCTTACCGTGAGTAGTAGGATCGCCGACGATGATACCGCGTTTGTAATCCTGGATCGCACCGGCGAAAATCTCACTGGCGCTGGCACTTTCCTTGCTTGTCAGTACTACAAGCGGTCCAGCCCAAGCGACGCCGCCTTCCTGGTCGTCATAGACCTGCACTTGACCGCTCGGATCTTTCACTTGAACTACTGGCCCTCGATCGATAAACAAACCCGTTGCGCTGATTGCCTCTGTCAAACTACCGCCACCATTTCTGGATAGATCGATGACAACGGCATCGACTTTAGCAACTTTGAAGCTGGTTAGAATGTTTCGCACGTCACGTGTCGTGCTTCGGAAGCTGTCAGAGTTTTCGCGAGCGGCTTCCATATCGAGATAAAAACTTGGCAGGTCGATGTAGCCAAATTTTAGCGGCGAGCCGTCGGCTTTTACACCCTGAGTGACAACTTCGCTGCGGGCGGCACTATCTTCGAGATTGATCTTTGCTCGGGTAATGTTGACGATTTGCAATTCACCGCCTGAGGCGGGCATGATGCCCAAGCGTACCACGGTGCCCGCGTTTCCGCGAATCTGCGCTACCACATCGTCTAACTTCATGTCGATCACGTCGGCCAGTGTTCCGTCTTCACCTTGCCCGACCGAGATAATTCGATCGCCGGTCTTTAAGCGTCCGTCTTTGTCCGCCGCACCTCCCGGCACGATACTCGTCAGCTTCGTATACCCGTCTTCACTCATCAATTGCGCGCCGATGCCTTCCAGGTGCAGACCCATGAGAATTTTGAAATTATCGAGCGTCTTAGCGGACATAAAGGTCGTGTGCGGATCAAAACTCGTGGTCAGTGCTGTGACATAGGTTTCCAGCAATTCGTCAGCGTCCAGTTGATGCCAGCGCTTGGCCAGCGTGCGATAACGGCGATGGAGTCGTTGACGGGGGTCTTCGTTTGGATCGCCGTCGCGTGCAATTTGTTCTTGGCGGGTTTTCTCGTCCGCGGGTTTTTCCTTGGTTGCACGCATCTTTTCGCGTTCGACGAGCAAGCTATACTTAATTTGTCGCCGCATGCGGTCGCGGGCTTCGGCGTCGTCTTTCGGATACTGGACAACGTCTCGGTCGATCGGCAATTGTTCGTCTATGGTAAAATCATGATCGCGATCAATCTCTTCGTGGGCCATCGCAACGCGTTCGTCCATGCGTTTGACGAAGGACTTGAAGACTTGGATCGCGAAAGTCAGGTCACCCTTACTCGCAAAGTCGTCGATCTTTTCGCGGCTTCCGGCAAAACCATCGATGTCACTTTGCAAAAAGTACAATTTCAAAGGATCGAACGACTTCAAATATGTATCGAAAGCACGCGTCGAGATCTCGTCGTCGAGCCTGTGCTTCGACAGGTGTTGATCGCGCATGATCTTGGCGACGCCCATGATTATCTGGCGATCAGCTGACCTGGCTGCGGTCATCTCTTCAACGCGGGGAATAGGTAATACTTGAGAAATGCCAATAGAGCCCAGGCTGGCCACAAGCAACCCCAACGTGGTCGCCACGAACATGTTCTTAGAAAATGTACTTCTCATGAGCTAACTTTCGCATTCGTCATGGATTCAATCGACAGAGGATCCCGATGCAACGTCACGGTAGTTGCAATCTGCTGTCGCTGGAAGACTTGCCAACGTGTTGCCGACCGGTTCTCCGGCGCAATCTAATCAATGAATGTTAGGGAATAGGCAAACCGGCGGCAACATGAAAGCCGACCTAACTTCTCCAAAATGATAGCCTGAATTGCAACCCTTGGACGCGAATTCAATCGCTTTGGCGCGTTGGAACGCAACTTTTTGCAAAAATAAATCGCACGGAAATAGATTTCAGCTAGGTCCACTTTGGCCAAAAGTGCCTATTCGCTGCAAGTGTCCGGACCAATGATTGCCCGAATTTAGCCCTTAAATGCGCCGACAGCCAGGGTCACATTTTGCCCACCGAAACCAAACGAATTGTTGAGAGCAACTTCCAGTCGAGCCTCACGAGCTTCGTTTGGAATGTAATCCAAATCACATTCCGGATCGGGGTTTTCCAAATTGATCGTGGGCGGCAAAACGCCATCGCGAATCGCTAGCAAGCAGACGATCATTTCAGTCACGCCTGCCGCAGCAATCAAATGGCCCATCATGCTCTTGGTGCTTGAGACCGGAACAAGTTTCGCGCGATCCCCAAAGACCGCTTTGCAGGCCACCGTTTCCACACGGTCATTCACCGAAGTGCTGGTACCGTGCGCGTTCACATACCCCACTGCATCGGCTGACAGGCCCGCATCCTTGAGCGCCGCATTCATGCAACCGATTGCGCCTCGGCCTTCGGGGTGGATGTCCGTGATGCGATAAGCATCCGCAGTGCAACCGTAACCCAGAATTTCGCCGTAGATTTTTGCGCCACGTTTCTTCGCGTGTGCCAATTCCTCAAGGATGACCACCGAAGAGCCCTCGCCGAGCACAAAACCGTCCCGCAATCGGTCAAACGGCCGCGAAGCTTTGGTCGGATCCGCATTGTTAGTGGACAGCGCCGTCAGTAGATTGAATCCGGTCAGCCCAAAGGGGTGAATCATGCTGTGAGCGCCACCAGCGATCATCACATCAACCTCGCCCCGACGAATTAGCTCAGTTGCTTCCCCGACCGCTTGGCTACTCGCTGCGCATGCCGTCAAACAGTTGATGTTCGGCCCTTGTACGTCGAACATTCCTCCCAAATGAGCCGCGGGCATGCTCGGTTCTTGTTCTAATTCAAGTTCCGGATCAAGGATGGTTAGTCCCTTCCGCATGAACGCAGCGAGATCGAATTCGCCACCGCCTGCAGTTGCGGTAGCGACCATCTGAGTAAAGTTTACAAAGTCCTGATTGCCCTCGCCTGCGCCAAAGTAAACTCCGATTCGCGAACGATCGGTAATCGCGTCCAGCACTCCGGAATCGAAGATCGCTTGCTTGGCCGCGCCGGCGGCGAATTTGGCATGTCGTCCGCGTTTCTTCCAGAGGACACCATCTTCGCCGCAATCGGTAATGTCCCAGTTGCGTATCTCTGCGGCAATCTTGGTCGGATAGTTTGACGCGTCAAAGATCGTAATGTAGTCAACGCCGCTTTGGCCGTTCTTGAGCGCATTCCAAACCGTATCTACATCATTACCCAACGGGTTGATCATTCCGATTCCAGTCACGACAACTCGGCGCCGCATTCGTTCAGCCTTCAGAGAAATTCCCAAAACACAGAAGCCATACCCGACTTACGTCGAGCCTCAGAATATAACCTAATGACTGATATTCTGACGATAGGCTGCGGTGGCTTGGCCAATTTGCCTAAATCGCGTTAGCAGCCAAATAAGAATTCTCGTCATCAAGCATATGTTGCGGCACTGTAATCCGCTCACCGTCCTCAGTCCTAGCGATTTCGAACAAACACATCGCTCGCAGAACTCGCAACAAATCTCGCGGAATAAAGAACGGCTGTTTGCCAAACGACTCATCCAGAATAGCAAACGTCAGCTCCATTTCGGCTTGCCGCTTGCCGTCAACTTCCACAATTCCCTCGATGAGGGCACCTTCGGCCTGCAACCCAACCAATTTTGCGGTCAAGCGAAGCTGATCACCAGGCTTAGCAACGAAGAAAAAATCTGCTTTAGCTACCTTTGCCAGCACGACGCGCTGCAAAAACTGCTCCATTTGACTGAGCAGTAATCCACCAGTCTGCGCCATGCCCTCGACGATCAAGCTGTGCGGATAATGGGGGTGGCCCGGCAAGTAATCGTCCAATGGCTCTTCAGCCAAAGTGATGTTCTTGATGCTTACCGCTTCCTTGCCTACTATGAACTTCTCAAATCGATCGATCCAAAACCAGCGCATGAAAATGCTTTCAGGGTTCGCTAAATGTCCTTCGATTCTTGCTAACATCCATGCCGCTTTTTTTGACACTTCTCCGCCAACGCCACCCCTTGGATGGTGGCGTTTTGTGCGGAGTGTCCTTGTTTTTCGCTACTTCAATTTGGTGGCGACGTAACGGCACAAGTCGTTGACCGTTAATAGGTTACCAAAATCTTGGACGCGTGGATTCTGTTCAAAGTTTGTCAAGTTGGCCCATGGCAAGCGGGTCTTGAGTTCGCTGATGCCCTGCGCGGTGACTTTTCCATCCTTGACGTAGCTGGCGTTGGTGAGAATGTCGTCTGGGAACAACTCTTCGCGCGGAATGTTGATTCCAAAGGCTTTCTCAAGCTTGAAAACGATATCCAGAAAATCGATCGATTCGGCCCCAAGATCACCCACCATTGTGGCCTCAGGAGTCACTTCGTCGTCTTCAACACCCAGAGCATCAACGAGGGCAGCTTGAACTTTTTGGAAAATCTCTTCGGAACTCGGCATCTTTGTAATGTCCTTTGGGTTGTGCGGCCAATAATGGTAACTGTTATCAGGGCTCGGTCTGCAAAGCCTTCGCAGACTTTTTCCCCCAGCCCTACGAATCCTTCCGCAATCGGTCGGTAAGTTGTTTCATAAAGACGTTCGCGTGTGTGTCCGTGGTCGACGGCTCCGTCGTACCGCTGAGCATTTCGTGCTTTAGCAAAAGTCTACCAGTCACCGCAACAGAATCTTCCTTTGATCCGGTCGCTTTTACAAGTGTAGTACTCTCGGTCCGCTTAATGATTTCCACAGAAATTAACAGCGTTTGCCCCGGTTGCACAAAGTCCGCAAACTTAACGTTTTTCGCCGATTGCAAATAGACCAAGCCCGATTTGTAGCCTTCCGTCGCGCGCGCCAAAAAAATCGCCGCCTGGGTCAAAGCTTCCAGCATCAACACGCCAGGCATGACTTCAAAGCGTGGAAAATGGTCGCGAAGGTAATCCTCATCACCACGCAGTTTTCTGGTTGCTTCAATTCGAACTCCCGGCTCAAGCCTGGTAATTCGGTCAATCTGACAAAACCGCATCTTCTCGTTAGTTGAAACACAAATTTCCACTGTGTTCATTACTTTCCCTGCCCGTGCTGGGCGTTCGCGATACCGATCGGTGAAGAAATTCTAGGTGTCCCGCTCAACGCCGTAACCTTTTGACAGCTGTAGAATACCCAGTCAACCCCCGTTTACTCAACAAGCGTTTGGCTGAATTTCAGGTGTATTGAGCGCAGACTTCCAAACTGTGGTCATTTCTACCGCAGATTGCCCTTGTGGGTTGGATTGCTCACGTTCGGCCTTGACTAACTAGATTTTCGCTAACTGCCGACGGCGTAGATTTCCGGTTAAAAAGCGATTCTTCGACGACCCGCGAAGAAAATTGTGACTGAAGTGCGCACATTATGTTGGCTTGGTCTCGCATGATTGAGTAGAATTCTTCATCATAACAGCGACCTTCTGCTCGTATAAAATGAGTTCAAAGGATTCCAGCATGCAGCTTGCGAAACGGAAGTTCGGTAGGGTTGTCGCTCAAGGAATGACTTTTGGATTGCTTTTCGCAAGCCTCGTCGCTGGCATTTCTCGCGTACCATTGGCTGCCGATTCGGGGCCATCGAACGCCCGCAAAGACGAACTCCGCAAATCCCCTACTTGGTCCTGGCCGACAGTGTCGATTTTCGAACAGCATTTGCTCAGCTATATGGATCAGCGCAACGCCCCAGCCGCAGCTCGGGATGCAGTGCGAATTGCCTGGGACGCATCCAGCGAACAAGTCAAAGGCCCCGCATTTCTCGATCGCCTACTTTCGGTTTGCGGGATTATCGAGCCCCGAGTTGCAGCCTTGAATCAACAGTTGACCGATCCGACTGGCCCAGCCGTCTTCCCTCGAAACCTGGATTGGCTGACCAGTGATGTACCGGGCTGGATGCAAGACACCATTCGCTTGGCCTGCGGACGGGCCTTGGCCCAACGTCGCCTCTACGACGAAGCTCTTGAGACCTTGACCGGGCTGGAACTGGTCCAAGTTTGTGATCCGGCCAGCCTGCTTTTTTATCGAGCGACTTGCGAACATCATTTGTTGAAGAAAAAAGAGTGCTTGGCCAACGTCAAGCTACTGCTCGAACGCGAATCGGAATTGCCGGTTCGCTTTAATCAGCTGGCCCAATTGATGGCCGCCGATATCGAACCGCTGAAGTCCGATTCTCTCGACGAAGTCGCCAGGTTGATGAACGATGTGCAACGCCGCCTGGATCTTGGTCGCGCCGGCAAACGCGTTCGCGATGAAGAAGATGAAATCGTCAAGAAGTTAGACAAGCTGATCGAAAAGATTGAAAACCAAATGCAACAATCTCAGCAGCAGTCTCAGCAGAGCAAGGGCCAGCAGGATCAGTCGCAAAACAAACCGATGGATGCTAGCCAAATTGCTGGTGGCAAAGGCCCTGGCGAC
>JAYVHC010000365.1:0-3418 GCA_043771575.1 Planctomycetia bacterium | reverse complement strand
TACGTGGGATGCGCGCGGATCGACACTTTATCGCAACGGAGAGTTGATTGGGACGAACAAGTCGATCGATGCGGTCTCGTCAGATCCAGCGATCGCCGCCTTACGGATTGGGGAAGCGGGTTCAGGAGGCGGGCCACGGTTTCGAGGCGACCTTTGCGAGCTGCGTGTTTATGTCGGCACGATCGCTGATGCAACCCGAGTACGCGTCGAGGACGAACTGCGGAATCGATGGTTCAAAGTCGTACCAGTGTACGAAACGAGTGCCGAACCATTGTCCCCAATGATTCCAGATAGTGTAAAACCATCGTCCTCAACGGTTCCGCAATTATCAATCAATCCTCGTAGTACCACTGAAGACAATGGTTCTACAATAGACAATGGTTTTACGATAATTGAAGATTTGTATAATGAGTTGCTCTCGCCTCGTAGTCCTTACTGGGTGCACGCGGCAGATCGCCTCAACTCCCTGTCATTGGAAGCACGCAATCGCCTCGTCGCGCGGCGGGAAGAGCTTGAATTGCTTAAGAAGAAACCGGCAGCCGAAATTCCACAGGCAGTCGTGGTGCAAGACGGAGGCCCAGTCGGAACAAAGCACGAAGGTTTTCAGGATGCTGTGGTCTACTTGCGCGGTAACCCAGCGACTCCTGGCAAGCAGGTTCCGCGTGGCGTTCCTGGCATGCTCGCAGGATCGGATTCAACGCCGATTACTACACCGCCCATTACATCGGGTAGCGGTCGCCGCGAGCTCGCGCAATGGCTCACCCATCCAAGTAACCCGCTTACAGCACGAGTGCTGGTTAATCGCCTTTGGCAGCATCATTTCGGAGAGGGTTTGGTTCGGACATCAACCAATTTTGGTTTGAGAGGCGAACGTCCCAGTCATCCGGAATTGCTCGATCATTTGGCGCGCCGGTTCATTGATTCAGGATGGTCAATCAAGGCGATTCAGCGAGAGATTCTTTTGTCGAGCGTCTACCAACAGAGTTCACAAGCGTCCGCAGCGACGCCTGCTGCGGATCCCGAAAACCGTTGGCTAGCGCGCATGCCTCGACGACGTTTGGAATCCGAGGCGATTCGTGATTCCCTGTTGGCGGTCTCAGGGCAACTGGATAGATCAGCCGGCGGGCCAGGTTTTCTTGACGCCAAAATGCCGCAACGGACACTGTATTTGATGTCGACGCGGACTGGATCGAAAACGGCCGATTTCAATTCGCTCTTCGATGGCCCCGCTGGCGGAGGGATCATCGAACGACGGACTCAGTCGATTGTTGCTCCGCAAGCGTTGTATTTGCTGAACGATTCTTTGCTAGACGATGTTTCGGCAGCACTTGCAAGGCGTGTCTCTCGCGAGGTCGATTCTGGTAGACTTGAAGAGCGAATTACGCGATTGTACGAACTAGCCCTCGCACGCCCACCATCCGCTGCCGAGATCGAAATCGGTCGACAGCTTTTTTCTGACCCCAATGTGGGTGATGCTTGGACGCGATATTGCCGCGTCATCCTTTGCACCAATGAGTTCATCTATGTCGATTAAGCTGAATCGTCGCGAAGTCTTGACCCGTAGCGGAACTGGTTTTGGTGCTGTGGCATTATCCACGCTGCTCGCAACGGAAGCCTCCGCATCCGAACCAACCTTGGCAATTCGCACACCGCACTTACCTGCCCGTGCCAAGCGTGTCATCTTTCTCTTTATGCCGGGCGGCCCTTCGCAAGTGGATACTTTTGATCCTAAGCCACAATTGACCAAATCCGATGGTCAGTTGTCGCCTAAGCTGTACCTTGGCCAGCAGCGCAAGCTGCTCGCGTCGCCGTGGAAGTTTCGCAAACATGGACAATGCGGCTTGGAGGTGAGCGAACTCTTTCCACACACGGCCAACTGCGTCGACGATTTGTGTGTCATTCGTTCCATGGTCACTGACGATCCGAATCATCCTGGGGGCTGTTTGTTGATGAACACTGGGGAACGAGTTTTCTCGCGACCCAGCCTTGGTTCGTGGGTGACCTATGGCCTGGGCACCGAAAATCAGAACCTACCAGGGTTCATTGCGATTGGCCCAGGTCCGATCATCGAAGGGGCACGGCAGTACGGTTCAAGCTTTCTGCCGGCTACCTTTCAAGGAACATTTGTCTCGAATCTTAAACAACCGCTACGCAATCTTGAGAGTTCGCAGGTTCCACGCCAGCGCCAGCGTGTCGAGATCGACGCGCTCGCGCGATTGAACGCACTGCATCGCGAGTCGCGAGCGGACGATGACCGGCTAAACGCACGGATTGGATCCTTCGAACTGGCGTTTCGAATGCAAGCCGAAGCTCCCGAGGCGTTCGATCTTTCGAGAGAGACGCGCACGATTGAAGCGCTGTATGGGCTTGACAATCCGAAGACGGAAATGTTTGGCCGACAATGTCTTTTGGCCAGGCGGCTGGTGGAACGCGGCGTGCGGTTCGTGCAACTCTATCACACGACGGACGGCTTCCAGCCTTGGGATCAACACGGTGGACTGAAAGCCGGACATGAGAAAAATGCACTTGCCACCGATCTGCCGATAGCGGGGTTGCTACAAGATTTGAGAGCACGCGGATTGCTCGACGAGACTCTCGTGATTTGGGGTGGGGAATTCGGTCGCACTCCGACGGGCGAAGGTAAGGATGGTCGTGATCATCATCCCTATGGATTTAGCATGTGGCTCTCAGGCGGTGGTGTCCGAGGCGGGATGGTTCACGGAGCCACGGATGAGTTCGGATGGGACGCCATCGAGGGTCGAGTCCATGTCCACGATCTGCATGCCACGATTTTGCACTTGCTTGGATTGGATCACCAGCGGCTGACTTACAACTACGCAGGCCGCGATTTCCGTCTAACCGACGTGTATGGCCAAGTCGTTCGCGAGGTGCTTGCGTAACATTTCGCTTCGTAGCTGGCTTCACCAGAAGCCGGGACATTTCGCTTCGTAGCTGGCTTCACCAGAAGCCGGGTCGCGGACAAACGATGCTTTATAGTTGAAGACAGGGGACCCTTTGTCAACTTTTTTCTGGACAAATCGCAATTTCGTGGTATACTGAAGATTAACGCTGGGGCGTAGCCTCGGTAGCTCCACCTCGATTGAGGTGATTATTCGGCCTCTTCTCTGTTCCGGCCCCGCTGACCGTCATCCGACGAGCAGCGGGGCTTTTTTGTTTAGCTATCTTCGTTGAGCTGAAAACGGGACAGGATTGCACGCGCAAGCACTGACATTGCCCGTCTGGCACAGCTACCATATTGCTTGCAGAAATTTCCGCATTGGGGTGAAATTCGAGGAGTGTGTTTACATGGATCGCGAAATTCGCAGGCTTCTGTCGGCAGTGCGGGCACGTCAACGTCAGGTACGAGGCGTTGATGGGTTGGTTCGCGGTGCCGTGATCGGAGCTTCTGCGGGAATTG
>JAYVHC010000364.1:0-6129 GCA_043771575.1 Planctomycetia bacterium | reverse complement strand
CGACGGTGTTCATGATTCTGCTCCACATGTCGGGTAGCAGCAGCAAATGTTGGAAAGTCGTGGAATTTGCGAGCGGCTACTAGAAGATTCGCTTACGATAGATTGCGTCATTCTAACGTCGTCGAATCGCACTTAGAATACGTCGTTTAACCGCGTGGGCATCGCCCCGCGCTTCCCAGAAGCGCGGCCCGGTGGAGAAGGGAGCAAAGGTCGGGGCCGGTGACCAATTTATTCCGACCCAGTTGCTACAGCACTAAGCGGGACCTGAGCAACAAGTTAGTCCCGATGGCGATGCTGAGCGGTGAGCTGACGACTCAGGGGGCTCCGATGTTCTTGCGGATGTTCGAGGCGATGAATCGGGAGATCCCATCCGCTGTATAACCGGTTCTTGTCCTTTGTCGTCTCTCGAGTGGCGATGCTGATGCGTTGAGCCCGATTGAGGCTCGCCATCAATCGGCCTCGATCGCGGACAATGTATCGGTAGACGGTATGTTGATGCAGGGCGCTCAGATGGGCAGCAACTCGAACTACAGCTGGATGCGACGTAGCGGCACCTCGCGGGTTGTTGAAATGCAGCGGAAGTACGAAGAGGCCCGTCAGCAGATGGAGTTCCAGCAATCTATGCCTCAGCTCGGTTTCACGTTGGACTACCTAGCTGGCGTTATCTTCGAAAAGCACTGGAGACCACCTGGATAGCTATTCACGGTGGCGTCGGCAATTGGAAACGAAGCCCATTCCTTTGTAATACTTTTGAGTCACCCATGTGGCGAGATACTTGTATCGCGAGGGAGTTGACGCCAGCAACGACCACTCGCGTTCAAATTGCGGTGGAATTCGGTGTACAATGACGCGGCGAGTTTTATATACCTCGAGGGTTTGCTTAATACTTAGATGTGCTTGTGGATAAAGCTTCTGCTTAATTGCCCCTAAAGGACTGAAAACATGCAACTCCGCAGGCTACTGTGTGTTTTCAGTTTGATCGTCACCCTTTCCGCAACAGGCGACACAAGCGCGGATGATTGGCCAATGTATGGACGTGACAGGACGCATAATGCGGTCAGTCCAGAGCGAAACGCGCCGACGGATTGGGATGTCGGCAAGTTCGATTCCAAAACGGGCACTTGGGTTGGCTCTCGCAATATTCTGTGGAGCGCGCCTTTGGGTTCGGAATCGTTTGGCGACCCTGTTGTCGCGGATGGCCAGGTCTGGATCGGAACCAACAATCTTGTTCGTCCGAACTATGAAAGGAGAAGCGATGCAAGCGTACTAACAGGCTTTGAAGTGCGCAGTGGCCGCTCGCTTTTCCAATATGTCTCACCCCGTTTGCCCAATCGCATTCAGGACTTTCCGTCGTCCCCTTTGGCATGTTCGCCACTCATCGAAGGGGACCTCATGTGGTTCACTACGAACCGTTGCGAGACAGTATGTCTGGATTTGGCACCACTCAAGCGCGGTGAGCAGCAACCACGTGAAGTCTGGAAAGTGGACATGATGAAGCAATGCGGCGTCTACCCGATTCGCTCACCCATGATGTGGTTTCATTCTTGTTCCATTGCTTCCTTCCAAAATTGTATTTATGTCATCACGGGAAATGGATTTGACTATAACCTTAAACAGGTTCCTGCACCGGAGGCTCCCAGCCTGATTTGCTTCGATAAGTTTACGGGAAAAGAACTGTGGCAAGACAATTCGCCAGGTGAAAATATCCTCTCGGGTCAGTGGTCAAGCCCACTGGTAATCGACGCTGGGGGGCGAGTTCAAGTGGTAGTTCCACAGGGTGACGGATGGTTGCGGTCGTTCGATGCCATGACCGGAAAATTAATTTGGAAGTTCGATATCAACCTAAAAACAGATCAACCCTCTAGTAAATATTCCGAGTGGGAGCGTGGTACTAGACAGCATTTTTTGGCATCGCCCACTTTATATCAAGGCCGCATCTTTATCGCCAAGGGTGAACACCCGCAGTGGGGCGAAGGAATAGGGCGTTTAGTTTGTATCGATCCTAATAAGACTGGTGATATCAGTAGTCAATTGGCGATGGACAGTTCTGGCTTGATTCTCCCTGACGCTAGAGGCCAAACAGCTGATTTAGCTCAAGGGCATCAAGTCGTTTCGAATCCCAATTCAGGGTTGATTTGGGAGTATGTCTCTTCGGATGCCGATGGCGATGGTTCAATCGATTTTGATGAACGGCTTGCTTGGGTCCACGGCAATGTAGTCATTAAGGACGATTTGCTTGTGATAGCGGATTCGAGCGGAGTCGTACATTGCTTGGATGCCCGAACAGGCAAGTGTCACTGGAACCACGATACTCTAGCTGGAATATTTGCATCGCCACTGATTGTCGAGGATCTTGTCTATGTTGCGGATGAAGATAAGGTCTCGATCTTTCGTCTCGCGTCTGACACGACCAAGCCCAACGCCGAGATCAACATGCAAGGCTGGATTTCCGCATCCCCTATTTTTGCCAACGGGGTTCTTTTTATCGCCACACGAGACACTCTGTTTGCGATTCAAAAGGAGACGGTGCATGCAACAGCCGCCTCATCCAAAGAATCGCACCACGGCTATTGGCCGCAATGGCGAGGGCCCAATCGCGACAACATCTCCACCGAGTCTGACTTGCTCAAATCATGGCCGGAAAATGGACCTCCACTTTCCTGGCGAGTGCGTGGACTCGGGTTGGGAATTTCGACTGTGTCCGTTTCTGGTGGACGCGTTTTCACACTTAGCGAATTCGGCACAACGGAATTCATTCGCGCGCTCGATGAAGAGTCAGGAAATCCATTGTGGACCCAAGAGCTTGGAGCCATAGTACCGCAGAATCCATCGATGCGATGGCTCACTCAACGCCCACCCACTGTGGATGGCGATCAAGTTTATGCCATGAGCCTAATGGGAGAACTTGTATGCCTGCGATGTTCCGACTGTAGGCTATTATGGCGACGAAGCTACCCGACAGAATTCGGCGGTAAATCGGGATTATTTGGTTTTTCCGATTGTCCACTAATCTACCAAGACAAACTGCTCTGCACGCCCGGTGGGCCCGAAGCTTCCATCGTCGCCCTGGACAAACTGTCCGGGAAAACCATTTGGACCTGTGCAATCCCCAACGCCGGTGGCACGGCCTATTCGAACGGAGTCATTGCCATACTAGCCGGAAAATTGCAGCTCGTTGCGTTCCTGGAAAAATCGCTCGTAGGAGTCGACCTGGAAGATGGAAAGCTTTTGTGGCGCAGTGGTCGAGTAACACCATTGTTCTCGCATCCCCACACGCCACTTATTAGCGGCAATCTAATTACATGCATATACGGAACGTCGGCGAAGTCTGAGCATTCCATCTGCCAGATTGAGATTGAGCAACGCGATGGACTGTTCTTCGCCCGTGAAATTTATTGCGACACCCCGAAATTGAATTTTTCGCGTCATACAGATGACACCATTCAACTAGCCGATCAGATCTATGAGACCGACAATGGCATCTTCAATTGCTTTGATCTGAAAAGTAAGTCACCACTTTGGAGGAATCGACTGACTAGTCGGGCAACCATTACTTTCGCAGGGGGCCAGTTCTATTTTCATGGGTCAGATGGCGAAATAAGTCTGGTTGAGGCGGGATTGAAAGAACCGGTTGTCAAATCAAAATTTATGCTACCGGATCACCAGACGTCAAATTCCGCAACGACTCCCGTTGTCGCCGGGGGACATCTGTTTATTCGCGAAGACGATTTGCTCTTTCGCTACGACATCCGTGCAAACGCTAAAGACCGTGATCGCTCTCAACCTAACGCTATCACGCTAGAAATTCCCATCCCAAAAACAGCGAGTCCAGATCGAGATCGTATCTTGCGTTCGGTGTTCGTTCCGACCCCTCAAAAGATTGTTGAGGAAATGTTGAAACTGGCTAGAGTTCAAGCTACGGATGTAGTCTATGACCTTGGAAGCGGCGATGGTCGAATTGTCATCACCGCAGCTCAAACGTATAGTTGTCGCGCTGTGGGCTATGAGATCGATCCGCAACTGGTAGCCTTATCTCGTGCTAAGGCATCTGAAGCCAACGTGGACTCGCTGGTTACTATTGAACAAGCGGATCTGTTCACCGCCCAACTTGGGAATGCAACCGTAATCGCGGTATACCTACTTCCGGCTCAACTCGAGAAACTCTTGCCGCAGTTCGAAAAGCTGCTGCCTGGTACTCGCATCGTGTCTCACTACTTCGAGCTGCCAGGTTTCGTCGCTGATGAAACGCTTACCGTTCACTCGCAAGAGGACGGCAATGAGCACAAGCTCCACCGCTATAGTATTCCCTTGCATAGGTAGCATCGTCAGATTTGGGGTTACTGCGATTATCCTCTTGTCGACGGAGACAGGGTTATCTGTGTGCCCGGAGGTTCCCTAGCTATGCGATCCCATGGCAGCTCTACCACACGATCATCTACGTTGAAAAGAAGGGCTTATTATCCAACTTTCAGTTCGGTCGAATCGCTGAAAAGTACGACGCAGCAATCATTTGCGCCGAAGGTTTTGCGGTTCGCGCCGCTCAGTCGTTAATGCAGAGTGCGGCGAACGGACACTCAATGAAGGTCTTTGTTTTCCACGATGCCGATCCCAGCGGATATGGAATAGCTCGTGCAATTGGTGAAGCTCCCGGAGCCCATCGATTTGATTTTGAGGTTATCGACTCAGGGCTTCGTCTTGGTGAAGCCCTGGAAATGGAGCTTGAAACAGAGACCTTTATTAGAAACAAATCGCTTCCTAATGGAATCGAATTCACAGAGACGGAACGGAAACTCTTTAGCGGAGTCGCCAGAGAATGCTCAGGTAAGAACGGCAAGCCAAAAACACAATGGGTGGACTGCGAACGAGTTGAGTTGAACGCCCTTGCAGCTTCACCGGAACGGTTTGTCGCATGGGTGGAAAAGGTTTTGACTGAGCATGGCGCCGCCAAAAAGCTTGTACCGCCGAAGGACGAAGTAATCACGGCAGTGCGTCAGCATTACAAGGAACAACGGCTTGAGGCCATTCGTCATGAGTTGCTAAGGCAGCTAGGGGTTGAAGAGACTGCTAGTCTACTAAACGAATCGATGGCTGTGTCCAAATTCAATGGAATCGTTAAGAAACTTGCCGAGTGGTCAGCGGATTGTCCACCTGAGTCATGGCAGGGATTCATCAGTCGAGCAGCGGCTGACGCGATTGCAAAGGAGCCGATTAGTGAGGCTGTTAGAAGCTCAATTAGTACAAATCGCTAGTTCTTTAAGCAGTCAGTTTGCAAGCTGAATGTTGCTGCGAAATGTACGAATTAGGCACTAATCAGGCATTGGCTTTTGGTTGCCGGTTAAAAAATGGTTCCTTTGTCACGTATGCGAGTTGAGATAATGATGGACTCCCTTCAAAACCCTTTTCCGCTGACCGACCAAATTATCTGCGACATCACTGATCGTCGGAGCGGGCCACTCCCATCTGCGGAATCGATAGTACATGCAGTGCGGGCATCGGGAGCGTCAATCCGCGTAGAGCTTGATTCGTGGTGTTGGTGGGGATATCAGACGTTCAACTTCAAAATCGGTGAATGGGAGGAGTGGGTGCGAGAAATCGAATGTCCCCGTATTTTCCTGACAGCGCCCCACGATTGGTATCCTAGGAACTTCGTCCTGCGATATTGGGTGAAGCAGCGTCGCGACGAAATTATCGCGATGATGCTGGGTTTGGGACGCTGGTAAGCTTTCCAAACTCTCCCGCGAATTTTGACTGACTCTTCGCTACAGACGATTTGACCGAAGCGGAGTTCGTTGGCGAACTGCCAGTCGGATCGTGCCAGCAGCGGAATGCAGTTGGCAAATAAACGGCAGGATACTGACTAGTTGGTCCAGGATTGGCAAACGGCAAAAAACGTACCTGGACGCCCTTGGACCCGAGCTTCTCGACAGCAAATGGGGGGCATTTCGCCGAGTTCATGTAAAACTCAACAGGAACTAGTAAATTTCGGTCGATAGCATAAAACATGCTCCCTGTTTCCGCATACACTAAAAGTACGGTTAACAACGAAGCCCTAGTAAGTCGAAGCGCAATGGAAGCGATGTCGGTAACATCAAAGCTGTATCTCAAAAACGCACCGGTCGTAGAAACTGC
>JAYVHC010000363.1:0-4842 GCA_043771575.1 Planctomycetia bacterium | reverse complement strand
TGGAGAAGAAAGTGTCGGACGAGTTGATTCGACGGGCGGCAAGCAAAAATGAGATTGTACCGATCGATCGCGATCCGGTCCCGAGTGAATTCAGCCGTTCCGTGCGTCAGTACTATGAGAACCTGGGGAGCGGTCGTTAATGCCATCCACTTCGATAGTACTTGGGGCACGCGATTGGTTGTTGGTGGCGATCGTACTGGCGATTGCCATCACAGCGCTTGCGCTGTGGAGTTATGCGGCGCGTGGTTCGTCGAAATACTGGACCAGCTGGGTGGCGATGTTGGCCAAAACGGTAGCTGTGTGTGCACTGGCGTTCTGTTTACTTGAACCGATGCGGCGATCGGACCGTCCAGTGCCAGGTGCAAACATTTTGGCGGCCGTGGTCGACAACAGCCGCAGCATGGAGATTAGTCCGCCCGGGCAAGCGAGTGACTACTTGGCTCGGTTTCAGCGATCGCTGAGCAACGATGCGGGCTGGCAGACTCGCTTTGCACAGGACTTTGACTTGCGGCGCTATGCGTTTGATCAGCGTCTGCGCGCGGTGGATGACTTTAGCGAACTGAAGTTCGATGGCAATCATTCTTCATTGGCTGAGGCGCTGACGACTTTGCAAGCTCGATTTGCATCGCGGCCGGTGGCGGGCGTGATGTTGTTCAGCGACGGCTTGGCGACCGACGACCTGTCGAAGTTGGAGGCGCTGAAGTTTAGCTTTCCGATTTACCCAGTCGTCAATACGCAGCGTTCGCGTTTGCAAGATATCTCGGTATCGGACCCCGCTGTAGCCCTGTCGTCGTTTGAATTGGCACCTGCATCCATTGAAGCGACGGTGAAATGTGCGGGCCTGAAGAGGGAAGATGTCACCGTTCGCTTGTTTGATAGCGATGGCAAGTCGGTGGACAAGCAAACGCTCGTTTGCGATGCGGACGTGTTTGAGAAAAGAGTTCGTTTTCAATATCAACCCAAAGCGGCAGGTTTGCAGTTCGCGCGAGTGCGAGCAATGTTGGCGTCGGAAGATACCGAAGATGTTGCCAAACTCAGTGTGCGTGAAGTCACGACGGCAAACAATTCTCAATTGGTGGCGATCGATCGCGGTGGCGGTCCCTACCGGATTCTTTACCTTGCGGGACGACCCAATTGGGAATTTAAATTCTTGCGCCGAGCGTTGGAAGAGGACATTGAAATAGAGCTATCCGGGTTGCTGCGGATTGCAAAGAAGGAAGCCAAATTTGTGTTTGGTGATCGCGGCGTGGATTCGACCAACCCGTTGTTCAGTGGCTTTACGGAGAATGCTGAAACAGCGGAACAATACGACGAACCGGTGATGATTCGTTTGGGAATCGAAGATGAAGATGAACTGAAAACAGGATTCCCGAAAACGGAAGAATCGCTATATGGTTATCACGCGATCATCTTGGACGACATCGAAGCCAGCTTTTTCACCCAGGCACAGATGTTGTTGATGAGGCAGTTTGTGGCGGAACGCGGCGGTGGGTTGTTGAAGCTGGGTGGTCAAGAGATGTTTCTTGGCGGAGGCTACAATGATACGCCGCTGGGTGATGTATTGCCGGTTTATTTGCGTGGTACCGAAGCGAAACGAGACAATCAGTCGGTGGTCAAGTATCGACTGACGCGTGAAGGTAGTCTGGAACCGTGGTTGCGACTGCGCGGTAATGAAATAGATGAGAAGCAACGTGTTGCCGAAATGCCCGACTTTCAAACTTGGAACACCGTTTCGGAGGTGAAGCCGGGCGCATCGGTATTGGCGCAATTGACTATTGAGGGTGATAAAGTTCAACCAGGCTTGGTGGTGCAACGCTTTGGGAAGGGGCGCACTGGTGCTCTGCTGGTGGGTGATATGTGGCGCTGGAGTTTACGGCGGGCGCAAGAGAACACCGATGATTTAGCACAGAGTTGGCGGCAGATTGCGCGCTGGTTGACGGCAGACGTGCCGCGCAAGATTGAAATCGATGTGCAGGTGCCAGCCAGTTCGGCGGATGCTCATCGCGTGGTGGTTCAGTTGCGCGATTCGGCATTCAAACCGCTCGACAATGCAACCGTTCAATTGACGATTACCCAACCCGATTCGAAGGCGATTGAATTGGCCGCGACCCCTGATAGGCAGCGATTGGGAACTTATGTGGCGGAGTATTGGTCGCAAGCGGACGGGCCCTATCGCTGCGTCGCAACGGCTACTGGCCCGGATGGCGAAGAACTGGGGAGTGCGAAGAGCGGCTGGACTGCTCAGCCGAGTGCGACGGAGTTTGCGAGCGTTGAACCCAATGTGGAACTGCTTGAGCGATTAGCGGCGGCCTCGGGCGGTGAGTTTGTAGCGCTGGAGGAACTGGACTCGTTCGCTGCGGCGTTACCGAGCTCGCAGGTTCCGATTACTGAATCGCACGTTGAACCGCTGTGGCATCGGCCATGGTTATTGCTGATTGCGATCGGTTGTTTGTGCCTCGAATGGGGCCTGCGAAGAGTGAAGGGTCTGCCATAATATGAAGCAATTTTGGTTTTCCGTACAACTACTCCGCCATCGGCGGTCCTCGTGTTCGAACCCGTTTCAAGTCACGCCATGGATTACGAGTACCATTTCATGGAGTACCAATACGATTGGATGCAATAGATGGTGGCGATGTTCGAGAAGTGTCCTTTTAATGGTGTTCTTCGTCGTCGCTTTTTCCGGGACGGTCATTGATGCACAGAGGCCGGAGGCCGCCGGCGCGACCGTCGCAATCAGTCAAGCACCACAGAAGACACTCATTGTCGTTGCGGGTGCGGCGGGCGAAAAGGAATTCGGCGAGCAGTTTCAAGCGAGCGCGCAGCGTTGGCACGACTTTGCGACGAAGCAGAATTGGCAATGGGTTGGACTGGGTTCTTCGATTAATGAAGCGGTTACCGATCATGACTTGCTGAAGCAAGCAATTGACCAGGCGGCCAACTTGCCAGCGGAAGCCGAGTTGTGGTTGGTGCTGATCGGGCACGGAACCTTCGCGGCTAATGTGGCTAAGTTCAATTTGGTTGGCCCTGATGTTTCGGCGGTCGAGTTGAGTGACTGGCTCAAGCCGCTGAAGGCAAAATGTGTGATTCTGAATTGTTCGTCCAGCAGCGGTCCGTTTGTGACCGCACTCGGCGGCAAGAACCGCATCGTAGTGACCGCCACCCGCGGCGGCTCGGAACAGAACTATTCAAGATTCGGCTTGTACTTATCCGAAGCGATTCAGAGCCTAGCGGCTGATGTGGATCATGACCAAGAGGTCTCGTTGTTGGAAGCATTCTTGGCGGCGAGTTCGCGGACGGTGCGTTTCTATCGCGAGGATGCGAGGTTGGCGACTGAGCATGCGTTGTTGGACGACAACGGTGATCGCGTTGGCACAGGATGTGATTTTTATCGCGGTGCGCGGCCGGCTAAAGCGCCTGAGCCTGGCAAGCAGGTCGATGGTCGATCGGCGTCGCGGACGATCCTGTTTTCCGCTCCCGATGCTCCCAAATTTACCCGCGAGCAATTGGCCGAGCGGCAGCGCATTGAAGAGCTGATCGATGCAGTGCGCGGCCGCAAATCACAACTTACTGAGGATGCCTACCTCGTGCAGCTGGAACCGCTGTGCCTTGAATTGGCTAAGCTCTATCAAGCAGCGCGCGCCAAGCCCGAGTGATGGATTACACGATGCATCAACGAAATTGATGTCCAGGATGATTTCATCCCGATAGGGATTACAGACGTTAGCCGGGGGTCGCAGCGAAGCGGCGCACCCCCGGGGAAGGGAAAGACAAGCGAATGACCCTGAAGGGGTCAAAGATTCTATGATCCTTGTCAGGATCGGAACGCCACTGCACGCATCTTTTTCCGGTGGTGTCGCTCCGCTCAACCACCGGCTATTGTCCGATATCCCTTAGGGATGAAAAGTCTCGCAATTCTAAATGCTCCACAACCGCAGCATTTTGACAAACACAACGGTAGTTATGAAATAGTCCGAGAAAGTGCGCAATGGTAAACGAAAAAAAAAGCAGGAAGGGTCAGTTCATTCAATGGATGGGACCGCTCTTAGATGCGTTACGGGAACTTGGCGGCGCGGGTCGACCGAAGGAAGTCGAAGACATAATTGCGAGAAAACTCGGCGTTACAGATGTGCAAAGGCAAGAACGAATCAAAACCGGGCCTCTAAAGTTTTCGAATCAAGTTGCATGGTCTAGGCAATATCTAATTTATGAAGAATTACTTGTGTGTCCCAAACGCGGTATTTGGACTCTCACCGAACGCGGCAAAGTTACAAATCTGTCAATTGATGACTCGGCGAGAATTGTGCAAAAGTGGCTAAAACATCACGTTGAAGTCCGAAAACAACGTGAGGCAGAAAAACGCCAGGATGGTGTCTCGTCCGGGTCAACCGAAACTGCTAATCAGCAGAGCAACTCGGAGTCAGTTGTGGTGTTACCCCGGAAACCAGAGTATGACCTATCGATGTTGAAATTGGACAAATTCGTGTCCGAAGCATGACTTTCGCCATTCACGACGACTTGAATTACGAAGGACGGAAGTTTCTGAATGAGCTAGGTGGTTTGGAAGGAAAGCCAGTTAACTGAAGGCTGGCGATGTTTCGAAGAGTGAGCCTTCATATTTGTCTATTATTTACCTATGTTCGAGGTAGCCTTGGGCCAGCAGTTCCCCTAATTGAACAATGCCTGCGGTGGTGATGACCAACTGCTCTTCTTGAGGGTGGAGACTGAATGCCTTGAGGTGAATAAACGCAGGGTCGGCGGCGGCGATGGCAGCTAGGTTCGCAGTGACGCCAATGGCATTGAGTCCCTTCTCATCGGTGGGCGGTTGTTGGCTGACATACCATC